>JAIEKC010000739.1:0-16818 GCA_029064505.1 Acetatifactor sp. | reverse complement strand
CTCGTCTCTTCGTCTCGTTGGCTCGGATATGTGTATATGAGACAGGTCCCACCTTCGCACTGGGCACCAGTGCCAGAATTCCATTGACCATACCCAGTCCCGCCCTCAAGATCGGTACCACCGCCAGTTTCTTACCCGCAATCCTGGGGCTCATACATGTCTCTATGGGTGTCTGTACCTCCACATCCTCCAACGGCAGATCCCTGAGCGCCTCATATCCCATCAGCGTGGCGATCTCTTCAATACATTTCCTGAATTCATTGGTTCCGGTATTCACATCCCTGATCTGCGAAATCTTGTGCTGAATCAAAGGATGATCCATAACAAATACGTTTTCCTGCTTTTGCATCATCTGTTCCTCCTCGCAATTTACCAGTACATCCGCATGCTTTTCTCAGTTTCTTCGTCTCCAAGGGAAAACTTCTCCTTCACTTTTTCAGCAGTCTCATCATAAGAAATTTTCAATTCTTTACAAACAGAGATGAGCACTTTTACTCCTTTTTCTATCCCCTTTTCTATTCCTTTTTCTATTCCTTCTTCCAAGCCTTCCGTTCTGGCTTCCTCCCGTTCCAACATCAGCTGCCTGTCAAATGTATAATCCAGCGTCATTGCTTTTACCACCTCCGATCGGTGTTTTATCAGAAAATCTCTTAACACATTCTCCTCTATACAACGATCTATTGCTCTCTCGATCGCATTCTCCAGATTGTCGTCGTCCTCTCCTCTGTGAAAATCCCTGACATAATCCACAAATATCATATACTCCCTTAACCAGGGGCATCTGCATAGTAATGCCTTATTTTTCCCGCTGTTAATATTATATACCCTGCACACCAATTCAATCTCAGGCTTTTTTACAGGCTTCTGGAAAGCATCCGACAGTCTCAGGTCATACTGCTCCGGCTGTTCTTCCTCCCCGTTGTAAAATATGGCAAATCTGGGTGTAGGTATCTTAACCAGCCGTCTGCCATATATATTCCTGCCATTGATAAGCCGTTTCAACATGACCGAAAAGTAGACCAGACTCCTTACCGGCATGTTGGGACATACCGTGGACTGATGTTCATAAATACTTAAGCTCAGATCCAGAACAAAGGCCGCATCATTCCTCACTGACAATGAGATTCCCTTGTCAAGATTATGAAGCTCTACCTCCTCCGGATCCAAATAATTTGAATGGTTCACCGCATTGTAGAGCTGCAGTGCCCTGTTTCTGTCCTCCATGAGCATACTGAAAACATCACTTTTGTACTCTCTGTTACCTGCCATCATTTTCCTCCTTGCGTATATGCAGGAGCATGGCACTATGTTCTACCGACTGAAACTCCTGCTTTTGTTTATAGTGGGGTTAAAAGCATGAATTTCCGTAAATAGAATAACATTAAAAATGACCGACAAACGCGCACAATATCTTAAAGCCGCGTCCAATAAGAAAATATGCTTTGATTTCATTATAACCGATAAACGGTATAAGTCAATACGTAAATTTATTTTGCAGTAAATATTTCAACGCTCGCCGCACACCTGAAAAATGTAGAACTTCAGATAATAGCTCTGATCTGCCGCCCACAGGATTGGATGGTCGCAGGCTTGTGTGCGGAATTCCACCTGGCGCAGACGTTTGTGGGCGCCGGCGGCCGCTTCCCTGATCGTTCTGGCAAAGAGATCTGGTTCCATAAAAT
This sequence comes from Acetatifactor sp., assembly GCA_029064505.1. GTDB lineage: Bacteria > Bacillota > Clostridia > Lachnospirales > Lachnospiraceae > Acetatifactor. The sequence continues at coordinate 15,136 of JAIEKC010000739.1, read as the reverse complement.
GGGAGCAGGAACAGGTCACCAGGAAACCGCCGTCCCGAACCAGCTTCAATCCGCGCAGATTGATCTCACGATAGCCCTTTACCGCATTTTTCACAGAGTTTCTGGACTTGGTAAAGGCAGGAGGATCCAGGATCACCACATCAAATGTTTCTCCCTCCGCCTCCAGCCCGGGCAGTAATTCAAACACATCCCCGCACTGAAATCTGACTCTGTCCTCCAAATGATTCAGCCTTGCGTTCTCCGTTGCCTGATCCACCGCCAGTTGAGAAGCGTCTACTCCCAAAACACTTGACGCTCCCGCAATTCCGGCATTCAGCGCAAAGGAACCCGTGTGAGTGAAGCAGTCCAGCACCTTTTTGTCCTTGCAGAATCTGTGGATGGAAGCACGATTGTTTTTCTGGTCCAGAAAGAATCCCGTCTTCTGACCGTCCTCCACGTCCACAATGTATTTTACGCCGTTTTCCATGATCTCCACCTTTGTGTCAAACGGTTCGCCGATAAAACCCTTGCTGCGCTCCATTCCTTCCTGCAGGCGGACTTTTGCGTCACTTCTCTCATACACTCCGCGGATCGCGATGCCGTCTTCCGCAAGTACCTTCTTCACGGCCTCCACAATGGTCAGCTTCCATTTATCGATTCCCAGCGCCAGGGATTCCACCACCAGCACATCCGAGAACTTGTCCACCACAATACCCGGCAGAAAATCCGCCTCGCCGAAGATCACGCGGCAGCTGGAGGTATCAATGGTCTGCTTCCTGTACTCCCATGCATCCCTCACACGCCGTTCGATAAAAGCGGCGTCAATAACCGCATCTTTTCTGCGGGACAGAAGGCGGACGGTGATCCTGGAATTTGTATTGATATAGCCGCAGCCCATACAGTAGCCGTCAAAGTCATGAACCGTAACCATATCACCGTTCTCAAAGCTTCCCATGACGGATTCAATCTCGTTGTCATACACCCACATACCGCCTGCTTTCAGGGTACGTCCCTCTCCCTTTTTTAACGTTACAATCGTCTGATACATAGCGCCGCTCCTTTTTTATCCTGATATAATATTCTTGTCATCCTATTCCGTAAGCACGCTTATACTTTTCAATAAAGTCTTCCATACCTGAAACATTAAAGATCCTGTTCTTCAATTTCAGAAATACTGTCACTTTCCCATTCTTCTGCGGAATCACCTGAAATTCCGGATACCCGGATTCTTCATATAAAAATGCTTCCCCGCAGTAATTCATTCCATGCTCATAGAAAATAATATAATCCCTGCTGCCGGCCAGAGGAAACAGTCCAAACAGAACAGCCGCCGTATATGCCAGAATCACCGACCCTGCCAGATATCCCTGTGAGGATTTATAATAGCAGAACACCGATGCCGCAGCAAGCCCCAATGTCATAATAACAGCCATCTGCTTTAGGATCACTTTCTTATCCACAAATACCTGTGTCAGTATATTTCCCAGACGGGCTTCCTGTTCGGGATTCAGATTCTTCTTATTCTTTCCGAAGAAAACCGCCAGCTTTTCCCGCCTTCTCACAAGCAATAGTATCACTCCCGCCGCAAACACTGCAATGCTGCCCGCAAAAAGATTTCTCATCCCGTTCAGCGTATCATCCTGTCTGATCATATAAACCGTTCCCATATCCGCGATCTCCTGAGAAGTATATCCAAGAGCCTCCAGATATTCCTCCAGCATACGCTGCAGACTCTCGGAGCGGTTTTTCACCACATACCCGTTGATCTGCACATCAGCCTGCGGTTCCAGACCCCCATACAAATATTGAAAGGTTTCCTCCGTCAATGTCTCCATGGCGTTTCGATACCGCAGTGGCACCTGCAGGATCATTACACTGTTGTAACCGGGAACCGCATAATAGTATCCGCTTTTCGTCTCGCCGGTCTTTCTGCCGTATTCCGCGCTGATAACGGAAGACTCCGCAAAACATCCGTACGTATAGAGTACCCTCCCTCCGATATGGTCTCCGGGTTCAACAGCATAGCTGAGCAGGCTTTCAAAATCAGCGGACGGCCTTACCGCTATGGCAAACCTGTCTATGGAAATCAGCATTCCGAAAATACCTGCCACGATCAAAAACGGCACTAATGCATTCATAATGTCCTGCAGCTTTTCTTTCCCCGACTCTTTCTCCGTGGGGGCGTACATTTGCCCTTGTCGTACCATTTATCCATTCTCCCGTATCACTGTTCTATAAATCTTCCTGAGCATTGCTGACCAAAGAAATCAATGATCTCTTTCGCGCTTACCGGCGCCATATTATTGGCATCAACTCCTACATCATACCGAAGGATTCCATTTTGCAGGCTTTTCAAATTGTACTCCCTGCCATCTCTCATCTGTATAAACAGAAATCCTGCATTTCCCTCATAAAACCGCTCTTGCCGAAGGCTTCCGCGGCTTCCGTCGGATATTCCTTCACCACAATGCGTTTCCTGCCGGGAAAGATCCTTCCCCGCTTAAATTCCTCCGCAAACATTGAAAGCATTTCTTCCAATCCTTTTCTTTCAAAGACACGGAAAACCCTGCCCTGTCTCTCAAACAACGCTGCAGGAAGACCACCCGCAAAAGCAATTGCCGTTCCCGGCACATTGATGAAAGCTCTGCCCTCCGTATGAGGAAAGATCTTTCCCCAGGGTTGCATGGGATCGGCGGCATTCAGCCAGATCACCTCCCCTGGAGGATATAATGTGGAACGGGACCTGCCCTCCTCCACTGACCTGAATTTCACCGAATCCGATGCGGGATGCATAAGAGCATGGGTCACGCCCTCGAAGTCCTCCCGGCGGATAAACTGTGCTCCCGAAAGTCCCCGCACAAAATACCCTCTTCTCACCTGTCCCGTGTATTCCTGAACGCGCAGAAGATTCAACGCCTCCTGCCAGGGCAGATCACAGGCTGCCGCCGTCTCCCTGCACAGGATCAGATATCGGTCAAAGCATCGGTTCATCTGTTCCTGCACAGTAAGGATCAGCAAGGGCCGCACCAGATCAAACCGTCCCGCCTGCAGCGCTTTCACTCTGGTGTTGACCCGCTGTCTGGCGGATGCCTTCTTCATTTTCTCTCTGCCCAGCCACTGACGGACCGGCACAAAGCTGTCTGCGCACACCACTCCCTTTTCCAACAGAGACTGCAATACATCATAAACGGATTCTCCGGCAGAACAGGCCGTCAAATCTTTTTGGGACCTTTCCGGTGATTTCTCTGACAGCACTCCCTTCAATGCCTGCATAAAGCTGGCGCCCCGTCTGGACAGTGTCTCCGCCAGAAGTTTCTCCGATTCCGAGAGCTTATCCCAGAGTATCTCCGGTTCCCTGTCCCAGTCAATATCCTGCACAGGGTCAAAGCGCAGCTTCCCGCCCTCTTCCATGTGCCAGAAATATTCTCCTCCCGCAAGAAGCGTATCCAGAAGATTTTCCCTGTAATTTCTCACCCGCACAGGCAGAATCAATTCCTCCCAGACAGCTGCGGGAAGGGCAAGACCCGCCAGAGAAGCGATCGCCGCTTTCAGACATTCCTCCGAAGGAGCCTGACGCTGTATTCGGGAAAGCAGTAGCGCCGCATAGTTTTCCGGAGAACAGGTGAAGATCTCTTCCCTGCGGTTTTTCAAAGTCTGTATTCTGGCGCGCTTGTATAACTGAGCGTGATAATACACAAATTCCTTCTGAAGTATTTTTGTCTGCAGACTGTCTCTCTGTCCCGGTACCATCTGCTGATCGTTGCCTTGTTCCGACATATTTTCATAAGCGTCAGTCCGGAAACCGTCGGATCCATATGCCGTCTCCGCTTCTTCCTGCTTTACCGCCTCACCCTTCCCACAGAGCGTTTCCAACACGCTTCGGGCTGTCTCTTCGGTCCAGCCATACCGCTGCGCCACATTGGACGCGTTTGCCCCGCCGCGATAACGAAGCATTCTGCGGACGATATCGGCGGCCGCTTCCCACTGCCGCTTCCCGTCTGTCCGCAAACAGTCATCCGTTTTGTCCTGTGTTGACGGATCCTTCTCCCTCTCAGGCATTGATGCGCCTGCCTTCCTTTCCTTTTGGTATTCTCCCGGCTGCGCCAGCGCTGACCGATATTCTTCCTGCTGCTCCGCAGCGATCCAAAGTCCCTGCTCCAGATACACTGCCCTGCCTTCCTCCGCCAGCTTTTCCAACCACTCCACAGGAATGTCCAACTCTCCCGCAGCCAGATCTCCTTCTGTCATCAACAGAGAATGAAGCTGTCTCTCGTCCTCGGGAAGTTTCCTCCGCTCCTGAACTGCGGAAAGCTCCGCCGCCCCTGGGCGCACCAACTCCTTTTCCCCCTTTAACGCCTCCTCCACCGCCGCATGGATCCCTCTGGGCGTAGGAGCATAATCATACATGACCGCCGCTTCCTGTGCCCACTGCAAGGGCAGTGACATGGGAGATGCCGTCTCCGTATATACCTCTCGCACTATAATTTCTCCCGCATGAATCTTCTCCAGGATATCCCTGACCCCTGCCACATCCCAGAGCTGGTTCATACACTCCTGTCTGGTCTCCCGGATCAGAGGATGCTCCCTTTCCCGCACCACCTGATCCAGCATCTCCGCACTCCGGAGCCGCTGCATCCACAAGGGCTGACGCCCGTTTCCGCGAACCCCCATCATCAGCGCCCTGCCACAGTTATAACGGAATGCTATATTAAAGAGAGAGGTGGCAGGCAGCATTGCGGACAAGACCGCCTCCGAAGTCTCCGCATTGATCCTCTGCAACAGTCCCTCAGGCATTACTTCATTTCCGTAAGCATAGAGCAGAAAACCGTCTTCCTCGTCCACGCTTCCCACGTTGATCCCCAGCGTCTCCTTGGCCGTCTGTGCCGCAAGAAGCGCCAACGGGCTGTTGATCTGCCGCCCGAAAACAGAGTGGATCATAAGCTGGCTGTTCCCGGACCGGTCCCTGAAATGCTCCGCAATCATGGTCCTGTCATCAGGCAAGCCACCAGTTGCCGCAATCTGACGTGTCAGATATCCCGCGGAGAGACCGGCTGCCGACTGGTCCAGCCCCAACCCACTCAGGGCTTCCCTGAGCCTACCGTCCCGCTCCGCCTCCGAAAGTCCGCGCAGTATCCTGCCGAATGCCGCTCCTGTCTCCCGATTTCTGCCCTTCAGCTCACCCTTCCAGAAAGGAAGCCTTGCTCCCTCCACGGGAGCCTGCGTCACCGTGACCATATCCCTGCCGATATTCGTCACTTTCCACGCGAAAGCGCCGAGAATGAATCGATCGCCTTTTTGTGTCTCATAGACAAATTCCTCGTCCACCTCACCGATCTTAACACCCTCCTCCGTCCGCACGGTAAAGAGCCCCTTGTCGGGAATAGTGCCGCCGGCGGAGACGGCGAGCATCCTGCTGTACCCATCCCCCTCCACCTTCTCATGAATCCTGTCATACAAAATACGGGGCCGCACCGGCATGTCCCGCTTGTGCTCATAATCTCCCGCCAACATTTCCAGGACACTTTTCACATCCTCTTTCGTGATTTTTCGAAAAGGCCATGCTCTGGGCAGAAGCTCCATCACCTCATCTATCTCATACCCCCTGAAAGCCGCCATGGAAACCAGATGTTGGGCCAGCACATCCAGACAGCCTGCCGGAGGATTGATACGCTCCACCCTGCCCTCTCTGGCAAGCTGTGCCGTCATCCCGCAGAGAACACACTCTGCCGCTGTTCTGGGAAAGAGATACATGACACTGGTCCGGGACGGATTATGTCCCGCCCTCCCCAGTCTCTGCATGGTGCCTGAGACCGTGCGGGGACAGCCTACCTGGAGCACCTGATCGATCTCGCCCACATCAATGCCCAGCTCCATGGAAGAAGTGGCGCACAGGAGCCGCAGCTTTCCCTCCCGCAGATTTTCTTCCGTCTCCTGCCTCTGCTCCTTGGAAAGACTCCCGTGGTGGACTCTGGCAAAATCCTCCCCTCCCAGCAGATTTACATAATAGGCAAGCTTTTCCGCATATCGCCTGCCCTCCACAAAAGCGATCACACTGCGGTTCCCCTGGCAATATTGGTACACTAGCGCCGCAAGCTCCTGCCAAACAGGATCCTTCCTCTTCTTTCCCGCATCCGCATAAGGTCCCAATATCTGCAGCCGCACCTTTTTCTCCATGGAAGGCGCCGCCACGGTCACTGCTTCCGGAGCCAGATATTCAGCCGCTCTGTCCAAAGGAGCAATGGTGGCAGACAGACCGATCCGTTGAAGATACCTTTTACAGAGTGCGTCCAGTCTGGCAAGGGAGAACATCAGATGCGCTCCCCGCTTGGTGTCGATCAGGGCGTGGAGCTCGTCTATGATCACCGCCTTCGCGGTACATAGCACATTCTGCCCTGTCTTGGAGGTAAGCATGAGATAAAGCGATTCCGGTGTGATGATCAGGATATGGGGCGGCTTTCTCACCATCTGCTGCCTCTCCCGCTGGGTGGTATCGCCGGTGCGGATCGCCACAGAGATCAGCTCTTCCCCGCCAATTCCCTCCAAAGGCTTCCGAAGATTCTCACGGATATCAGCGGCAAGAGATTTTAACGGAGACACATAGATAAGTTGCAGCTCTCTCTTCAGATTTCCTTCCGCCGCCTGCCGTTTCAGCCTGTCCAAAAAGACCAAAAAGGCGGAAAGAGTCTTCCCCGTTCCGGTCGGCGCAGACACCAGCACATGCCCTCCCGCGGCAATAGCCGGCCAGGAAGCCTCCTGAACCGACGTGGGATCTCCCAGTCTGTCCCGAAACCATTCTGCAGTATGCTTGTCAAATAATTGCAGACACTCTTTCATCCCGTCTCCCTCACAGCGCATCTTCATTTCTCATCCCATATGCTTCTTTGGGGTAGAAACTTTTCACATCACATAGAAACTTTTTCTTCTATCTTATGCGTTTTTCCCTTGACAATCAATCACTTTTTATATATTATTGTAACTGTTTGGAGCTGACTTTAAGAGAATTATGCTCTTATTGTATTCGGTTTTTGATTCCTGTCTTCATTTGATGCAAGAGAACTGTTATCACAAACTTTATAACGGCGCGTGGCTCAGCTTGGTAGAGCGCTGCGTTCGGGACGCAGAGGTCGCGTGTTCGAATCACGTCGCGCCGAGTATGGTAAAAAGTGCCGGAATCCTTGATTTTAAAGGGGTTCCGGTACTTTTTGTGCCCGGATAAGTGGATGAGGCGAGGTTAAAACAGGAGAACATTCCAACAAAGAGCCTACAAAATTCATATACATTTTATAACTGGGAAAAACAGGAAAAGAGGATCAAATATTTACGAATTTTATGAAATAATACATTGTTTTAGCATATAAAGTTTTCAAAAGACAGATGTGTCGGAAAAAATTTTTCCCGGGGTGCCACTCTGTAGGATACATGCCCTAATTGGGAGACGCAGTGGACTACGGCAGCCAAATCAGGGCACTGTAAACCGCGAAGCGGAACATCCAAACCATGAGAATGATTTTTCAATTCCTCATGCACCTTTTGAACTGTAATAACACTTACCTGAATGGATCTCGCCTGAAATCCGTTCTTATTTCTTCTCCACAGGCAGAATGCCGCTCTTCTTGTACTTGTTCCATGCGGAATGATACTTAAAGGTATAGAGAACCGCATCGAAACCGATTAGTATGATCCACCATCCGCCTACATTTCCTGTGGTAAGTACCACATAGATCACGTTAAATATGCTGTACGCGGCACAAAGAAGCGCACAAACACGGCTCTTTCCCAGATGAATACCCAGACCAAGCAAAACAAGAAGGATTCCATCTACCGGAAATGATCCCAGACCAACCGCCAGCGCAATATTGATCGCTCCGACAATATAGAGCAAAATACCGCAGAGATTGATATTGCTCTTACAGGATTTCATAGCCGGAAGCTTTAGAAACTCCTTCTTTGTCAACGGCTCTCCTCCGGCCTGCGCCTGGATCCGTACTTCATCGGGTACCGCCTGTCCACAGGCAGGGCACACCAACACACTGTTATCCAACACTGCTCCACACTTACTACAATTCATCTTGTCCTCCTAACTTTCAGGGGCATATGTATTATTTTTCTTTCCCCCTCTTTTTACTCTATCATAAATTTACATTTATGATCGCCATTCGCTGTTCGCCGAACATGCTACCGCAAAATATAAAGTTATTTATTATTGTATCCCTTTATTTTTTCTATAGAAGGCTTCCCCCATCCCCAATATCACAAATATGGTGGCCGCATTCACGGATTGTTGGAAACTGAACATATTGTTCACCGTATAGCCAAGTAAGCAGAATCCGCACGCGCAGGAGATAAAGCTGCTATTCTTCTTATTCAGGAATCGCACCATGCCCGACACCGTAAGCCCCACATAACTGACGAAGCCCAGAAGTCCCGTGTTCGCCAGAACAGTCAGCCACTCGTTGTGAGCGTTGGTAAGCCACGCAGTGGGAAAAGTAGTGGTAACGATCTTCAACAGCCGGGGACTTCCGTTATGATATATATAAGCCTCCATAGCATCAGGACCTACACCCACCAGCTTATGCAAAATATCCTGTTCCCAGAAACACAGCACTCCCGCTTTCCAGGTAGCTCCTCTGTTGCTGCCCCAGGTGTTGGAGAAAAGAAATGCCGGATTCTCCGACAGCACTCCGATGCTTCCCGGTTGCAGTGTGTTTACAATAAGCGCCGCTGCATAACCGGACAGCAAGATTGCAACCAGGCCCACACAAATCCTTTTTAGGGTCCGCCAGACTCCCTCCGGATGTAGCTTTGTTTTCATTCCCACAGCCGCCAATGCAAGCATGACAAATGACGCAATCGTTATGACCATGGCAACTTCTCCCGAAGCCAGAAATTCTATGGAAACATCCTCATAATTTATTTTTCTGCCGGTAAAATGCTGTATTCCATAAGTCAGGAGACAGGCTCCCCCAAGCAGAACCATCTCCTGCCAGAACCGGTACATCCCATCCCCGTCCGGAACCGACATACAGAACATTATCAGGATCACAGCAGCCATAGTCACAATACCGCTGTTGCTTCCCTGGGTCACCAGACTGGCAAAACCCAGCAGGATATAGGCCATCAATAATAACCGCTGCCACATTTTATGGAAGGCTCCCTGCCAAAAGAGCGCCATACCCGCAAAAAATACCGACACCTGATATCCGCAATACCAGTTAATATTACCGATAGTAGAAATAAACATGGATCCGTAAGACCCCATATCCAGCAGAAATACATCAAAGCGATTCAGATACTCCAACAGAAATACCGCTGCCGAAACCGGCAGAATGGTATAAAATATCCATTTCTCCGGTTTCCATAATTTAGAGATGTAGAAATAAATCCCTATCAGGATCAGCTGTCGGTACAGACCCATGTACCATCCCGAAGCCCCCCACAGGGCATCGCTTTTGTAACGGGAAAAAAGATAGGACAGCAAAAGACTGATACCATAAGCGCCTGCAAACAGATCCGTTACAGACATATTTTCTTTCACAAAATCCCATAACCGGGAAAGATTTCCCCTTCTGCTCCGGGAAGCTTTTATGGAAAAGATCAGATACAGGATAAGAAGAGGCACCGCCGCCTTCGCCGTTCTTATGCTTACTTTGAAAAAAAAGACAGACTTATCCGTGCCGATATGAGTATAGCCTTCCTCATTATAAAAAGGCATCACCACAAGAATCAACAACATATAGATGCAGATCACCACATCCAGTATTATGTACGTATATCTTCGCAGCGTAACCGCCACAGGCTCTGGTCCCCGTTTCCTTTTATCCCGGTGCATATCGATCCTTCCCCGCAAGTTCTAAGAAACCGCCCGACACCGGTGACCGCGAAAACACATAATATTCTCACGGACACCGCCGGACACTTCTCTACCCTATCATAGTCTACTCCGAATGGTTCGTCAATTTATTTCTGCGCCTCTCCAAGCTTAAATAAGACTGCTGTATCATAATAAATCCAAGCGGTCCGCCGATGATCCCCCAAATACCGAAAAGCTTTATTCCCGCGTAAATGGACAACAGGATCGCGATAGCAGGGACACCAACCTTCCGCCCGATCAGCCTTGGTTCCAGTATCTCCCTCAGGAAAATACAGGAAACATAAAGCAGCACACAGACAACCGCCCTGCCATAATGTCCGTAAAACACCTGTTGAATGCCCAGCGGAACCAGTACGATCCCCGTCCCGACAAAGGGAAGCGCATCCAGGATCCCCGCCAACAGCCCCCATAATACTCCATGTCGGATGCCGCTCATACCCAGGACTGCTGCCGCCAGTATTCCTATAACGCTCATAATAATGATCTGGGCTTTTACAAATGTGGCAAGGTATCGGATAATACCACATATGATCTCCAGAAAAACATGGCATTCCTCCCGATCCAGCAGCTGATTCATGATCTCGTCATAATCCTTTGCCAGCAGTATGGCAGCGATCAAAAATGTGACCAGGAACCCTCCGATGGATGCGAAACCTTTCACATACTCCAGAGACTGTGAAAGCATGCCGGGCAGAAACTCCAGCTGAAAATAATCGATTCCCTCCCTGAGGCGTCCCAAGACCATCTGTTCCAGATATTCTCCGTCGATTCCCATGGTCTGCTCCACCAGCCGACATACATCATGAAGTATGCCGGAAACCTCCTGCTCCAAAGTATCAAGACCTGTGATCCACCCCGGCAGGCTCCCTACAATCCAGGAAAACAGAACCCATACTAATATTCCCAGAACGCTCCCTGCCAGAATCAGAAGAATAATGACACCGACCTGACGATGAAGATGCAGCCTGCTCTGCCATTTCTGCAGAAGCGGACCGAATATAGTGACAAACAGCAGTGCAAGCAGCACCGGCGCCGTCAGCGGCGTGATGACCTTTAAGAAAAAAAAGACCGCTCCCGTCAAAAGAAGCAGCAACGCTATCCTGTTCTGTAAGATTTTACCTGCCATACTATTTCCTGCCCTGTCACATTTCTATTAAGGAACGGGCCTTGCCGTCTCCCTCTGATGAATTAGTATGGCAGAAATGGAATAAAATATGTAACTGTTCCGATCCGGTTGCCTTTACCCGAAGAGATACGGCCATGCCGATATTTCGGAGCACATTCCCAAAATATAACCGACAGGCGACAGGCGTTGGAGAAATACATGGCAATCTTGAGACAGACCCTGAACATTGATCAAAGCAGGCCTGGAAAAAAAGAAAAGGCCCTGCCCTCCGGTTTGATCTGAAAACTCATTTTCCGCCTTTTTCCGGGATGCCAAAACTCCAGCTGATAAGCGCAGAGCGCCACATTGCCGATTCCCGATTCCTTCCCTCTCTTCCGCGCAGTTTCATCCCCATATCTGCCGTCTCCCAGCAACGCCATCCCTGCATGGGACATCTGGGCGCGGATCTGATGAAAGCGCCCCGTGTCGATATGGATTTCCATGAGTGACAGATCGCTTTCTTCCGCATACTGTAACAGGCGATACTGCAAAACTGCCTTCTTCGCGTCCGGACAGCGGAAACGTTCCTGTTCTCCCACCACAATGGCGCATCCTCCATTCAGGGCATCCTTATACAAATAATCCACAAGCACTCCCTGCTTCTCCAAAGGTTTTACACAGATCACCGCATAATATTGTTTGTTAAGTGTCCCTTCCGCGAGCTGCCTTGACAATTCCGCCGCTGTCTTTTTTGCTTTGGCAAATACCAGCAGTCCCTCCACCGGCTGATCCAGACGATGCACTACGCCCAGATAGGGACTTTTTAAATAGTTTTTCAATTCACTGACCGCATCTGCCTGCGCCACCTTCGCGGTCTGCGTGGCCAGACCGGCAGGTTTACGTACTACTAACAGCTCTTTATCCTCATAAATTATTTCTGTTCTCATTCCAGCCTCCATGCCGCAGCTTCACGGTAATTCAATCCGAAAGGGAAAAGATTATACGACATTCGCATCACATTTTCTCATATGTTTCATCTTATGGGGCTTAGAAATTCTTCTTTCATGCTGCGGGCGGAAACAGCAGACTGCCATACACCAACAGCACCACCAGATGGATCAGCAGTGCAGCCGCATAGGAGATTTTCTTCCGGTAAACCAGCAGCAGACTTGTCACAGCCGCCCCATATCCGCACACATTGATCATCTGTATAAGCCATTTCAGACCGTCCTGTTTGTATAACACTCCCTTATAGGGCTCATATGCCATCCACCGGAAACAAGCGCGGAAGCCCTCCTGCCAGGGATTGCCCGTGACCATACTGCACAGTCCCTGAACCGCCAGAACTCCGGTCAATAAGACAACAAAGCAGATCCATGTTTTCCCATGGCCCCGATCGCCATGAAACCATAGATAACCTAAAACCAACAGAAGAAAACAGGGATACAGGGCAGCACCCAGTCCGGCCGGAATCAAAGCCCATTTCTTCCATCCCCTGTTCCACATCAGATATCCTGCCAGGATCATACAAAATGCCACCGAATCCGGTTGTGCCCAGACAGCGCCTCTCAGATAAGTCACGGGAGAAAGGATCAAAACAATGAGAAAAACCGTCTTTCTCAAGGAAAGCTCCTTCCCGCCTCCATTCATGACCATGGCGCAGAAAAAGATCACCGCGAAATCCGACAGACTGTAAAGCCATTTCATACTATGAAGAGGCAGCATGGGCAGATGCTGCATCAGCATCACCAATACATAATATAAAGAAGACTGCGTATGATTTTCATGCCAGTCAAAATAGAACCCAACATCCGGACTGCTCCACCAGATAGCGCCTCTTCTCAAATACAAGGCAATGAGACAGACCAGCAGTATCGCCATCTGATACATATACTTTTCTGCCCACTCAAGTACTTTCTTTTCTATCTTTAACACACCTCTACCTCCCGCTCTTCCGCATACCGGTACAGTCCCTGAAAGCAATCCCGGGTCAGCAGGAGATAGATCAGGATATTTCCCGCCGCCAGAGCAAGATCAGAACACCTGCTCCAGGCCAGATAGCTTTGACCGTTACATTGCAGAGATATCAGAACCAATACGATTGCCGGCAAACGGTATTTCGGTTTTTTTATCGCACACAACGGCAGTACCATCTCCGCTATGTAGTTATACCGCTCATGCATACAGGGAAGCAGCATTGCACAGGTCATGGTGGTCCACGCTATATACTCAAGATGATCCTGCAGGGTATGCTTCTTTCCCGACTTCACAAACAGAACGGCAAAGATCAGCAATACCCCAAAGGTAAAACATATTGCCGCCTTGCCAAACTGGTAGTAGGGCGCTTCCTGAAAAAATGTCCAGATATTGGGATAATAGTAATACATAAAAGGATACTTTCCCAGCATATGCGCATAAAGCTTATAGGCAATATCAAAGCTGCATCCCCCTATGATCGCCGGTATACAGAGCGCCTGGATCGCCACCGGAATCCAGAGCAGGTGCAGAATGGAAAACTTCTTTTTATAAAAATACAGTATCAGGATCAGGGGGAGAATAAATACCGCCTGAAGCTTTGTTGCAAGCGCAAATCCGAGCATCCACATTCCCCTTACAGGCTTGTCCTTCCAGATATACCAGAAGCTCAGCAATGCCAGATATGCCCATATTCCCTCACTCTGCGCAAGGTACCCGCTGTTGATCACTGCCAGAGGATTACAGAGTACCAGACCGTAAGCCACGGCACCATACAGATATTTCTTCCCATCCTCCGCCGCTTCCATCACCATTTTCATCAGCAGGACCGCCTCCAGATACTCAAACAGAACGGATACCATTTTAATACTGATTATAGGCTCTATTGGGATCAGCGTCAGAAAGTAGAGGATTGTCGCATAAGGCAGGTTATAGTCGCCTTTATAATCCGCTAACGCTGTCAGACCGTTGCCGTCTTTTAACTGTAAATACCAGGTGAGCAGACTGTTTTGATAATCTACCCCTTCAAACCGGATTCCTGTCCACCGGAAAACCATTCCCGCTATGGAGAGAAACACTATAATCCCTGTAAAAATTCTGTGATCTGTTTTCTTCATGACTGCTCCCATCCGTCTGCCTGAGCAGGACTTCATTTTATCACCGCCTCTGCTACCATATCATATCCGGAGCCCCTTGGGGTAGTGATTTTTCATGATTCCGCCCGCCAGTTTGCCCCAGCCTGCGCCGAAACCGTCTATGCAGATCAGATACCACCCCTTTTCTCCCTCCGCCGGAAAAGTTGCTCCTTTCAGATAGGATACCGCCGTACCTTCACAGGAATTCAGATTCCGGACATGTCTGACCCCTCCCGGTGCGAGGGCAAGCGCCAGGGCGTGGGAAGGTTCAAAACGGTTCTTTTTCAAGGTGCCCACATGAAGGCCCGGACGCAGTACTTTTAATCCCTTCACGGAAGGCATCTGCGGCGATACCAGATAAATATTATCGCCAAATCTGATATACACTGCCTGCCGGTTCTGCCCGACGGGCAATTCCCTTTTTCCAAAAGTATCCTGACAGAATTGAAAATACTCTCCCAGCTCCTTTTCCGGCACTCCTGTCACAAGCCCATTCCGTGAATTGCTTCTGTATCCTTCGGGAAGTTCTCCCGCTCTCTGAAACAATGCGGCAAAATGCCCCTCGCATTTCATTTTATGAGGCCAGAGCCGCAGCGTGTATTCCAAAGGATCCTCCGACAGGTTCTCAGCCGCTTGCGGATGAGAGTCCGCCCCTTGCTCCATACCCGCCTTTCCACCACATCCTGCAAAACTGTCCGCACCGGCTCTCGGGTATCCGCCGGTCATTTGGCCGCTGTCTTCCGGACATGCGAACGGTTGGCCGATCTTCTCTTTCAAATATGCCGCCCTGCCGTCACATCCTGTCAATCCCAGTCTCTCTTTCTCAATAGGAAGAAGCCGATAATCCGCGCGTCTCTCCAGAAAACGGCTGACGCTGCCCTCATTCTCCGCGGGAGCAAAGGTACAGGTGGAATAGACCAGCTTTCCTCCGGGCTTCAGCATTCCTGCCGCACAGTCCAAAATAGCATCCTGGCGCTCCGCACACATGGCGACATTCTCCCGGCTCCATTCCTCACACGCCGCCTCGTGCTTACGGAACATACCCTCTCCCGAACAGGGGGCATCCCGCAA
>JAIEKC010000738.1:0-4796 GCA_029064505.1 Acetatifactor sp. | reverse complement strand
CTGCTATAATTATCACCAGAGCCCCATACTGGAAACGATCCTCCTGCTGCGGGAGCTGGACGTACCCATCACGGAGATCCGGGACTTCATGAAAAACCGTTCCGCCGAAAATCTGAAAGGTCTCCTGGATGAAAGGATAGCGGAACTGGACTTACAGCTCATGCACCTGCAGGCGGTCAGAAAGACTCTGACCGGTCACCGCCGGAACATGGACACCCTGCTGACCATGGACCTGTCGGAGATATGCATTGTGGAAAAGGAAGAGCGCTGTCTGGTCACGGTAGACATAGACCGGAATGTCACCTTTGAGAAGGAAGTGGAACTGATCACCGCCAAAACAGCCGAATATCAGCTTGGCCGCCTCCATAACGCTTCCTATGGTTCCATGATATCCGTTGCAAGCCTTCTGGCAGGCAATTTTGACGACTATACCGGATTGTTTATTGAAATCCCCTTTCTCGACCACAGGAGCGGACTTCACATACAGCCAAAAGGCAGATATCTGAGAGCCTTCCACAAAGGCGACTGGGACAGGCTCCCTCTGCGTTATCAGGACATCCTTGAATATGCCCGCAGGAATAACCTGACACTGTCCGGTTATTCCTATGAAAAGGGGATCAACGAAACCGTCATCGACCGGGTGGAGGATTATATCGTGCAGATAGAGATCCCCGTCCTTGAATCAAAAAACTCTTAGCGGGCTGACAGGGGATACCGGAAGTGCTGAACCGGACGGATCATCCAAATGCGCGCCTGATCCCGTCACGTTCTTTCTGCGTTTCCACCCAGTTCTCCACATAGCCGCAATCACAGCATACATAACGGATAACCGGGATCTTTTTGATCAAAGTAAACGTTGAGGTATAAATATTGTTTCCGCTGGCATGGCGGTTTGGGTTATCGGGAACACGGACAATATTCCGTGAACTGCATTTGGGACAACGTTTTGTATTTTTCATGGCGTCATATCCTCCTTGCGATATACTACATAACGTCAGAATTTACCGTTCTGCATTGGTTAAACGCATATGGCTGGCGTTATGTAGTCGGGTTACCCGGAAATTTTAACTGTTAAGCAGTATAAATAATAAGACCGGAATTTCAACTGCGACAATGCAGAGCAAAACCCATATACTCACAGGCCACATACCGATAGATCCTGCGATCAGCAGCATGATAAGGGGCACGACATATTTGCGGGGGTGGTGCCACAGGTCAGTTTCAATCTTCCAGTTGCGGATCGGGTGAAACCACTCCAGCAGAACGGACAGGACCGCGCTTTGCAGTGCGATCAGCACCGCCGCCATGATTTCCATACCGCCCACACCGCCATGTCGGATCTGCCAGCTTATCAGATACAGGCTGCTCACCGCCATATTAACCGTGAAGATGAAGCAGCCGTAGCCGGTGCAAAAGCGTCCTGCCTGTCCGGGAAGTATCCGTACCGCCTGCTCCAGACCGGGATCACAGGACAGCAATATACAGATCGGGGTGTTCAGGCAAAGGATGGCAAAGCCCAACGGCATCACATTCAATCCCTCAAACTGCCCCAGCAGCATCGGCAGAATGATGCCAACCACACACAGACCGGCAGTGTTCATAAGATAATTCTTATTCGTTATAAGATAGCGCAGCAGGTATAAAAGTATGCTCCCTGTCCCCCTGGTGCGCCTGATAAGAATCTTTGGGGATGTCGGACGGTAAAACATATAAGCGTCCGCTGTCAGCAATATCAAAACCGATAAGAGCAGGCCCGCAAGCACGATCAGGACAAAAGCCCTGATCTCCCGCACAAAGAATATGGCCGGGAACATTCCCACACACCACAAGGCTGCGAAGAACCGCTGCTTCCTTTTCTTATGAGACAGCGCCGCAGCCGCAAAACAGCCATTGCAGGCACAGAGCAGACTCACAGCCATCTGCGGCACGCTCCAGTCATGCACGGCAAAGAAGAGGGCCAGCACAGGTAATGTCTTTGTAAGCAGCGTATATCCGGTAAATGTCAGCACAAACGAAAAGGTCATTTCCCTGTCCGTAAACGGCAGCATAAACAGCCCGGCCATACTGTCCGCATTCTCCGAAGAATGAAGTGCCTGCCACATGATCCCCGCCGAAAGAGCCGCAGCCGTCAGAAAAAGGATAAACGGCGCGATCTCCATGCTGATCTCTGCCCCATGAACAGCAAGATACAGGATAAGGCAGACGGCAAGGCTCTTTGTGACGCGCTCATACTTTGCGCCGAAAAGTTGTTTTGATAAGGCTTTCAGTATACTCATTCTTTCAATGCCTCCCGGATTTTTTCCGCTTCGATCTCCCGACCTGCAAAACACTTCCTGATCTGTCCCTGCTCCAGCACCAGCACCCGGTCAGAGGTCAGGCAGATGCTTTCAAGGATATGTGACGAGAAGAGGACGCTGCCATACTGCCGATAGCCACCTATCTGTCGGTACAGGTATTCGGTGCTCTGGAAATCCAGCCCGTTCACAGGTTCATCCAGCAGAAGCAGCTTTGGCTTTAAGGCAAAGGCCGTGATCAGATAAGCCTTTTTCAGATTTCCCATTGACAGTTCTTTCAGCAGAACATCCGTGTATTCCTCAAAATGAAATCCTTGCACCAGTTCACTTACTCCGGACATTTTTCTGCCGTAGGACGCTTCCACATAGGAAATATACTCACGGAATGTAAAAAACCGGAACGCATGGTCTTCGGCAAAGACAATATACCGTTCTTTCTTAAACCCTTTGTCGCGGAACCTTACCGGCTCACCCTGCCACAGAGCGGTTTCAGCCTGAAAACTGTCAAGCAGCCCGGAAAGCGTTTTGATAAAGGTTGTCTTGCCTGCCCCATTCAATCCGATCAGCCCGACCACTTCATTTCTTCCCAGCTCCATGGAAAACTTTTCAAGGACAGGCTTGCCCTTTGTGTACCAGACATTTAAATTTTTCAGAACAAGAAGTTCTCCGTTACTTATCATATTGTCAGTCATTGTCTTTGTCCCTTTCCTTTCTCCTGATCGAACAGCCGGACCACAGAAATACAATGCCCAGCACCACATACAGAGCGGCAAAAGAAGTATTCGACCGCACGGCACTGACAACCGCCGCAGCCAGCCAGATGATACCAAGAATCAAACGATAATAAAAGTGTCTCATAAAATATCCTCCATTCAGATCGGTGTATAAGTAACTGCCTTACAGGCTCTGCCTGCTATGGTCATATCATACCTTAAAAAACGCTTTCATGCCGTTTTGTCCGTGAATGGTAAATTTTTGTCCATGAAAACAGCGCCGCCTGACAGCGACGCATTCAGAGAATACCTTAAGGACATTATGCCTAAAATTGCCTGTTTTCAGATTGTATATCATCCGGATGCCCGGACAATAAAGGATGAGCGCCAAAACACATTCGGGCTGACCCGGCATTTATTCCGCCTTTATGGGTTCAAAGGATAATGTGACAACGGTGCGAAACCTGTTGTTGCCGTACTCTGTTTCCACTGCGCCGTCATAACGCTCTGCAGTGGTGCGGACGCTTCTCAGTCCCCAGCCGTGCAGATCCGTATCCTGCTTTGTGGTCTTCAGCTCGCCCTCCTTCATGACAGGGGCTGCTTTGCACCCGTTTTCCATTTTGATGATCAGCATTTCATTGATACGGCGGATGGTCAGATGGATAAAACGCAGATTTTCCTCCGTACCTTCCACGGCCTCAAGCGCATTATCCAACAGATTTCCTAAAACAGCCACCAGATCGACACTGCGGATATTCGTATGCTGCGGATATTCAATATGACAGTTCACCTGTATTTTCCGTGAGGCTGCAAGAGTGATCTTACTGTTGATCAGGTAATCTACCGCCTCATCCCCCACCCATACAGGCTGAGTAACTGCTTCTATGGGTGAGCGCAGACCTTCCAGATATCGGATCGCCTCCGCCATCCTGTCTTTTGACAGATAGCGGTGCAATGCCTCAATATGGTTATGGAAATCATGAAATAACCTTGCATTGGAGGCATAGGTATTTTTCAGCAGCCCATAATCCCGCTGCAGCAATGCGTTTTTTTCTTTTTCCAGATGCGCTATTTTTTTCTCCATCTCATACTGGCGGTTGAGATAAAAGAACAGCACTGCCACAACGATCAGCATGGAAAAAATGATCCATGTTGTCATCTGTTCTTCATCTATGATCATAATATCCTGCCCGGATATGAAAATCACCCCGAATAAGCCCGCGACCGCAACCGCAGACAGGATCCGGTTTCTTCCCTCTCCTGCCCCGGCAGAAAACAGCTGACTGCCCTCCCCGCGATCCATCCTCATGTTCAAAAGTGCAATGCCGATGATAAGCGCCCGGACAATCCAGACTGCCGCCAGATACTCGGGCTGTTCCATGTCCGGAAGCTCCTCTGACCGGAACAGGATCCCCAGACCGGCAGATAGGATGAATTCCCAGAGTGCCACCGCTATTTCATAAAAGAAAACAAGAAAGAGCGGCATCCGCAGCGACCTTTTGAACAGACGGCGGATGATCAGCATTATGATAAGGATCTCGGCGCCTGTGGTATATATCTGCCGGACTGCCTGACATGACAGTATGGTGACAATAACAGCCGCGCAGACAGAAAGAATGACCGCCTTCCTCCTGTCACAGGATAACTTCAGCACCGCCATAACAAGATACAGACCAAAGAATATCCGCAGTCCGTTTGTGAAAAAAAATGAAGTTACATGATACCAGCCCGTCATATGTGCGCCCCCCAAAACCTGTTTATATCCTGTTTGACCTCCTGTAAATGTTAG
>JAIEKC010000737.1:0-2306 GCA_029064505.1 Acetatifactor sp. | reverse complement strand
GAATGAAATCCATGTTGGAGAATTTCTTCTTTAATTCCTCGTAATACTTTGCCGCTTTGTCACTGAGCTTCGGCTGCCCGATGGTCTTGCCGTAATTGCCGGTCTTTCTGGTGTCCGCCGCCTTTTGAGTGTCCACGGCCTTTTCCATCTCTGTCCCATAGCTTCTCGCAACGTTTTCCTCTACACCTGTTATACTGCCCATTTCTGATCCCTCCCTGGTCTTTCCTGCGGAAATCCGTTCCCGCATATCTGATGAGTTGCAAATTATAGCTTTCTATGTTTTATATCGGCAAAGGAAGCAGGATCATTAAGTCCCCGAGACGCAAAATCTGTTCCTTTGGCAGACTTCCGGTATCTTTCATGGTGATGTAATGCATCTGCAGAAGACTTTCGGGACAGCCTGTCCCGCAGCCGCAGCAGTTTTTCCGGACTGCATTGTTACACATCAGAAACGAATGCCGGATTACATTTGAAGGCTTTGAATACAAATGCAGGTGCTCCCCGTCGGTACTCTTGAAAGATTCGAGCCTGAATATTTATTCAATATCGCTGTGCTTTTATGCATATTCATTGCATATTTTTTAAATTTTATGCACAAAATTTTGTATTTGTTCCTATTTCCACTTGCATTTGCGGACTTTCTGTTGTATAGTGTTCTCAATTGGATCAAAAAAGGATGTCTCCGTCTTTCGGCGGACATCCATTGGATCACTTATTATGGAGGAGTTTTTACTATGAAAGAAAAAGTTGTTCTGGCTTATTCCGGCGGTTTGGACACTACCGCCATCATCCCCTGGTTAAAGGAAAATTTTGATTACGAGGTCATCTGCGTCTGCGTGGACTGCGGACAGGCGGAGGAGCTCGACGGCCTGGAGGAAAGGGCAAAGTCCTGCGGCGCCTCCAAGCTCTACATCGAAAACGTGATCGATGAATTCTGCGACGAGTACGTTGTTCCCTGTGTTCAGGCAAATGCCATCTACGAGAACAAATATCTGCTGGGTACATCCATGGCAAGACCCCTGATCGCCAAGAAGCTGGTGGAGATTGCAAGAAAAGAGGGCGCCACCGCCATCTGTCACGGCGCTACCGGAAAGGGTAACGACCAGATCCGTTTTGAGCTGGGCATCAAGGCTCTGGCCCCCGATATCAAGATCATCGCCGCATGGAGAAATGACAAGTGGACCATGGATTCCCGCGAGTCTGAGATCGCGTACTGCCAGGCACACGGCATTCACCTTCCCTTCTCCGCCGATTCTTCCTACAGCCGTGACCGCAATATCTGGCATATCAGCCACGAGGGCCTGGAGCTGGAGGATCCCGCAAACGAGCCTGATTTCGAGCATCTGCTGGTGCTGGGCACCACTCCCGAGAAGGCTCCCGAGGAGGGCGAATATGTGACCATGACCTTTGAAAAAGGTGTTCCCACCTCTGTAAACGGCAAAAAGATGAAGGTTTCCGAGATCATCAGCACCCTGAATGAACTGGGCGGAAAGCATGGCATCGGTATCATCGATATTGTGGAGAACCGTGTGGTAGGCATGAAGTCCCGCGGCGTTTACGAGACCCCCGGCGGAACCATCCTGATGGAAGCTCACCAGCAGCTGGAAGAGCTGATCCTGGACCGCGACACCTACGCAATGAAAAAAGAGATCAGCAGCCGCTTTGCAAGCCTTGTTTATGAAGGCAAATGGTTCACTCCTCTCCGTCAGGCGGAACAGGCTTTCATTGAAGAGACACAGAAGCATGTCACCGGCGAAGTGAAATTCAAGCTCTACAAGGGCAACATCATCAAGGCAGGCACCACCTCCCCTTATACTCTTTACAATGAGAGCATTGCTTCCTTTACCACCGGCGATCTGTATGACCACCATGACGCGGAAGGCTTTATCAATCTGTTCGGTCTTTCCTGCAAGGTAAGGGCCATGAAGATGCAGGAGCAGGGCGAGGAATTATTTTAGAGCGTGTTGGTTTTAAAGTGATCGGGCAGAAAATACTTTCCCCAGGTATCTCACGCTTTGCGGGATACGTGGTAAAACATCGGTTGAAGCAGGGTAAAACGACATGACCTTAAAAATGATTTTCATGGGATATCTTCTGATCATCAATCTGGCCGGATTCGTCGCCATGGGTATAGACAAAAAAAGAGCCATCCGAGGTGCCTGGCGCATCTCGGAGGCTTCTTTATTTACATTCGCTCTTCTGGGCGGTGCACGGGGCTGCCCACTGGGCGTGAAGCATTTCCGCCACACGACGCAGCATTGGTAGGTTCAGTCTGGGCTGCCCGGGATCGTTATCACGCGGATATT
>JAIEKC010000736.1:0-3931 GCA_029064505.1 Acetatifactor sp. | reverse complement strand
ACTAATGGCATGACAAATGACGCTGATCAGTCTGGAAAGGATATCAGAAATGACAAAGAAGAGAAGGAACAGGATGCTCCGATGCAATCGCGGAAAATCCGGTACACATCGTTTTCGTCCGGTGCTGGCGGGTATCCCTTTCGCAGCAGCCGGCATATTTTTAGGAGCGGGGGCTTTCTTTTACCGTCTCTGCCTGACGCAGAAGGCCAATAAATCCAGAATATTTTCCGCACCTCATAATCAGGGTACGGATGTGCCGCATTCCACAGCGGACCGGGATCTGGTCTGGCTGGAGGAACAGCCTGCGGAGGACAGGGTGATCTTCTCCGAGGATGGTCTGTGCCTGCGGGGGCTCCTTTTGAGGAATCCGTCACAGGGTCCCTGGGTCATACTTTGTCACGGCTATATGGGCAATGCCGAGGGAATGGCAGTTCATGCCCGCAGATTTTATGAACAGGGATATCAGATCTTAATACCGGATGCCAGGGGCCACGGAAAAAGTGAGGGCGAATACATCGGCATGGGCTGGCCGGAGAGACGGGATGTCGTCCGCTGGGCGGAATATCTGGTTTGGAAGGAGAAGGCGGAGAAGATCGCGCTCCTGGGAGTCTCCATGGGCGGTGCCACAGTCATGATGACTTCCGGGGAAGATCTGCCTGTTCAGGTACGTGCGATCGTGGAAGACTGCGGCTATACTTCCGTGTGGGACGAGTTTCATTATCAGTTCAAGATGCTGTATCATCTCCCGGCATTTCCACTGATGTATGTGACGGACCTTTTCGCCCGAATCCGGGCGGGATATGGCCTGAAGGAAGCCAGCGCTTTAAAGCAGGTGGCAAAATGCCGGATCCCCATGCTCTTTATTCACGGAAAGAAGGATACCTTCGTGCCCTACCGGATGCTGAAACCCCTGTATGAGGCGGCAGCCTGTCCCAAAGAATATTATGTGGTGGAGAATGCGGGGCATGGGGAGGCTCACAGGGCGGAGCCGGTTGAATACTGGAATAGGGTGTTTTCCTTTCTTGAGAAGTATATGGGTGACGGCACGGAGGGAATCTCCGGTCGGCAGGAGACGGTCAGCTGAGATGATGCTGCGGTGATCGACGGCATCGTCCGGAAATTTTAACGGTGCAGCGGTGCGAAACAGACAGGGCAATGTATGATCTTATGCAGTGGCAGGGCAGGTGCGGACATGATATATAAGCTCTCGGCATCATGACAGAAAGAACCCGGCTTCTGAAAGAAAGACGGCCGAAAAAAGTGGGAATCAGCAAAAGTGGTCCTCACAAGGCCTCGGTAAAAGGAAGATGGGGATTCCGAGAGTATGTGATATGGAGACAGGAGGACGATGATGAAAAGTACTTTGATAAGAGACACTACAAAGTCGGAGCGTATTCAGCTCATTAAGCAGTGGGAAGAGGAAGAGGGATACGAGGACAACGGGCTGGATCTGATGGAGTATTTCAGGGATTATATAGACGGTAAGAAGGAAATCTCCGAGATCAATGCGGAATTTCAGGCGGATTATGCCATGGCGGAGGAGTGACTGCCGAAGAAATGTTGCAGGATCAGAGATATATCAGGTTTCTT
Source organism: Acetatifactor sp. (assembly GCA_029064505.1). Taxonomy (GTDB): domain Bacteria; phylum Bacillota; class Clostridia; order Lachnospirales; family Lachnospiraceae; genus Acetatifactor. The sequence goes on along the minus strand of JAIEKC010000736.1, from coordinate 2,341 downwards.
TCGTAAATCAAATACAGACTCTCAGAATCTCTTTATGCTTTATTTTGCGGGAAGAATTTTGTCGGTTGTGCACAAGTATACGAGGCGTACATGGAACGTACGCCCCGTAAATTTGCGTACAGCCGGCGGAAAATCGGCCCAAAAGGCAGGTGCAAAGAGACTCCGGGAGGCTGTAAATGAGGTCAGGCGGTTTGGGAGGCATCCCGTTCCCGCTGAAGCTTCCGGAACAGCCTGATCAGAACAATGACCGCTGCCGCCGCCAGGATCAGTTCCGCAGCCAACTGGGCGTAGGCAAGTCCGTACAGCGGGAAGAGATAATTCAGGATAAACAGTGCCGGGATCTCCAGGACGATCTTGCGCAGTATGGCGAAGACCAGGGATTTTCGCCCCAGTCCGCAGGCCTGAAATACACCCACAGCCAGGAAATCCATACAAAGAAAGGGCATGCCGAGACACAGACCCCGGAGGAATCTGGTTCCGTATGCAACGATGGAGGGATTCTTCATGAACAGCGTGATCAGGAATTCCGCTCCGAGGAAGTAGCATATGGATAGGGCAGCCATAAAAGTGAGATTGATCTTCATGGTAAAGGTAAGGGTTTTCTTCATGCGGTTCACATTACCGCTGGCATAGTTGTAGCTGATCAGCGGCATAATGCCCTGGGACAGTCCGAAAGCAACCTGCATGGGTACCATGTTGATCTTCTGGGAGATGCCCATGGCCGCCACGGCATCCGCGCCGTAGGCGGCGGTGAAATTGTTCAGCACGGTCATTCCCGTTACGTTCAGCAGGTTCTGGATGGAGGCGGGAATTCCCACTGCGAAGATTCCAAGTACAATGGTTCTTTTAAAACGGAACAGGGAGGGCTTTATGCACACATAGGTTCTTCCGCGTTTTACAAACAGCAGGATAAAGAAGTAGATACAGGCAACACAGTTGGACAGAAAAGTCGCCAGTCCGGCTCCGGCGGCGCCCATATTCAGTCCCCATGGCAGGATGAATATGGGATCGAGGATAATATTCAGCAGACAGCCGCTCATGGTGCCCAGACTGGCATGGAGGGAAGAACCCTCCGCCCGCACCAGATAAGCCATGACCACATTCAGGATGGCGGGGGCGGCGCCGAAGCTCACGGTCCATTTCAGGTAATCGCCGGTGGCAAAGACGGTCTGGCTGTCCGCTCCCAGCATGGACAGCAAAGGGGTGTGAAAAACAGTATACAATGCGGAGAACAGCAATCCGCAGATCAGTGCGCAGTAGAAGCCCAGAGCGGAGCTGCGGTAGACGGTGTCATAATCTTTGGCGCCCAGTCCCCTGCTCATCATACTGGAGGAGCCTACGCCGAAGAGATTGTTGACGGCGTTAAACGCAAGCAGCACAGGGGCAGCCAGCGTGACGGCGGCATTCTGTATGGGATCGTTCAGCATTCCCACGAAATAGGTGTCGGCCAGATTGTAGATGACCATGACCAGAGAGCTGAGGATGGTGGGGATCGCCAGCGTCATAACCGCCTTCGGAATCGGCATCTTTTCAAACAGTTCGGTTTTTTCGGCATTTTTCATAGTGACTTTGTTTCCTTTCGTTTTGCAGAATCCCCTCTCTTTTTATAGTATAACACAGTCAGGCAGGATTGGAAGAAATTTATTCCCGCGGACAATGAGTCAGGTGTGTATGCCTGCAGCGGGTATTTGACTGATCCGGATTCCCCGGATGCTTTTTTGCCGCCTTGTTTATCATTGTGTGAAACGCGGGCATCGTGTATACTATATTAGAGAGTGTTTGTGCAGTAAACCCTCATGCAAAAAGCCTGTATAACAGGCTTGGCAGCTCCACCACGCATGAAAATCTGAGGGTCTGTAACAATTCACACAGGCCATTGAACCGTTACGAGGGTTTATTATGAAGAGGGCATGGCATCGCCTCGTTCAGCCGCCTTGCAGGCGGAAAATTCATTCTGCGTCATTTGGCTGAAAATGAACGTGTCAGCACACTGGGAAAGGGAGATATTGTATGTATGAAAATAAGCCGGGACTTGGATATCAGAACTTTGAGGAAGTGAGAACAGAACATATCTTTTATATTGACAAGACGGACTTTATCAGGGAGTGGTGGGAGTATGCCGACAAAGTCACGCTGATCACCCGTCCGCGCAGGTTTGGAAAGACCCTGAACATGAGTATGACAGAGTGCTTTTTCTCCAATAAATATGCGGGCAGAAGTGATCTTTTCGAGGGACTTTCCATCTGGGAAATGTTTCTCCGGACAATGGTTTTCATGCGGAGAAAAGCGCTGATTCAGAAAACAACGTTCTTTCGGACAACAGTGCTCTTTCGGATGACAG
>JAIEKC010000735.1:0-6960 GCA_029064505.1 Acetatifactor sp. | reverse complement strand
GTGAAAGCAGAGTATCAGAAAACAAAAAGGTCGATGCGCCGGAGCTTTATCTGGGTGTTTCCCCTGATCACATTTGCCCTGGCATTTATACTTACAGCAGGGATGCAGAATGTATATGCGGAGAGTGTATGGAACTGGTGGTACGCATTGCTGTTACCCGGTATGCTTGCCATCATCTGCCACCTTTCTGTGATGCAGGAGAAAAAGACGGGTCATTATAACCTGGTGACGCTTCCCGCAGGCAAAAGAAAACTGATGATGGGCAAGATCATCTATATGGGCTGCGCGGTGCTGGCCTCAAATATGATCGTATTTGCAGGTGCTTCCTCAGGCGGTTTTCTGCTGACGACTCGTGTCCCCTCAGGCGGGGCAGCGATCGCGGTATTCTTCCTTACGATAGCACAGTTATGGGAGATACCGGTATTTCTGTTTTTAAGCGAGCGCTTCGGGATGATCACGGAGTTGCTGGTCTGCCTGCTTCTTACGGTTGGAGGTACCATTGTTGCACCAACAGGAAAATGGTATTTGTTTGCTTCTGCCATTCCCATGCGGATCCTGTGTCCGTTTCTCCACATAAGGCCGAATGGTATCCCGACAGAAGCCGGGGATCCGCTGTTGGATATGGGAGTGGTTTTGCCGGGAATCTGCCTGTCCCTTATATGGTTCGTCTTTGCGGCTGCTCTGTTTTTATACTGGTTTGATAAAAGAGAGGTGAAATAGAAATGTTCAGAAAGAGTCTCCATGCGGATCTGCTGAAAGTGAAAGGAACTTCCCTTATACCTGCGCACATTTTGATTCCGGTGATAACGGGCGGGTTGTTTTTGATGTATTATTGTTTTTCTGCCTGGGATGAGAATACAAAGCTCATTGCCTTTTATCAGGCAATCGGAGCAGGATTTCCTGTGCTGATCGGCATATTTGCCGCAAGCATGGCGGAACAGGAGCAAAATGCCGGAGGTTTCCAGAATCTGCTTACTTTACCCCGGAAGGCAGCGGCATTTTTGTCAAAGGTATCGCTTTTGCTGATCTTCAGCATGTTTTCAGTGTTATTGACAGCAGTCATATTCGGGTTCGGTTTTTGTGGGATCTCCGGCAGCAGTACAGCAGGCATGGGAATATGCGTGAAGGCGGCTCTGATCATGTGGTGCAGCAGTATCCCGCTCTATATTTGGCAGACGATCCTGGCTTTTCAGTTTGGAAAAGGTGTTTCCATTGGAGCGGGGATCCTGTCCGGGCTTGTCAGCGCATTGATGCTTACGGGGCTTGGAGATCATATCTGGAAATATACTTTTGTGTCATGGACCGGCAGAATACCGTATACCTGTCTGAAGCTTGCCCTGGGAGGATCCGGTGCGATCAATGAACTGGAGGCTGTAATACCGGTCTGGTGTATATTTACCGTGGGCAGTATGATATATTATTTACCGTGGGCATCCCGTTGGGAAGGAAGCAGAATATCGGAATAGAGGTGAGTAAAAGTCGCTTATGCGCAGAGAGCAGCGCAGAAATGACGGATAATATGGCGAAAATACTGGCAGTTGATGATGATACAGCCATTCTTGACATGATAGGAAATATTTTGAGCAAGGATGGTCATCTGGTCACAAAAGTGAGTGACCCGCTTGAGATCGATATGGAAAAACTGAATCTTTATGATCTGATCCTGCTGGACATTATGATGCCCGGTATGGACGGATTTGAGTTATGCATAAGGATCAGGGAGCTTGTGGACTGCCCTGTGCTGTTTCTCACAGCAAAAACGGAGGAAAACAGTCTGGTCAACGGATTGTCATTGGGTGCGGACGATTATATCTTTAAGCCGTTCGGGGTTATGGAGCTCCGCGCTAGGATTACTGCGCATCTGAGGCGGGAACATCGGGAGCATTCTGTCAGAATGGCTCTCGGCCGTGTCTGCTTTAATCTGTCTTTGAGGCAGATGCTGGTTGACAATAAGGAAATTCCCCTCACAAAGGCTGAGTATGAGATCTGTGAGTTCCTTGCCGGAAATCGAGGACAGATTTTTTCAAAAGAGCAGATCCTGGAGCACGTATTTGGCTTTGACAGTGAGAGCAATGACAGTACGATCATCACGCATATCAAAAATATTAGGACAAAACTCTCGGGTCTTGATTATATGCCTGTAAAAACGGTTTGGGGGATCGGATATAAATGGGAAGAATAAGAAGAGGTAATACGTTGAGCGGAATCTTCATGAGATATGTACTGGTTATGCTTGGAGCATTATTCACTCTGGGTGTGTGTACGATCCTTGTGTTCAATATTCTTGTAAACACAGGCTGCATTTATCCGGCCAATTACGCAGAACGGAAGATCAACGAAGCATACGACCTGATCCGGAGTGCGGATGAAGTGACGGAGGATATGATCCCTCCTCTTTGTCATTACGTTATTTTTTCCATGGACGGTGAGAAGCTTGGCGGAGACATGTCGGGACAGTCCGTTGAAATTGCCTGGAATGTCGCAGATCACGGGAATGCATCGGGGAACAGTTTTTATAAGGTGATCTCCCGCCCCGGGGAGTATGTCGTCCTGCAGTACAGTCTGACCCCACAGTATCGATCGGCATTTTTAAGAGAACACTTCATAGGACCGCAGAACCTGATGACGATCATGCTTATTCTGGGCGGAACAGCGGTCATAATACTGTCATCCGTGCGCTTCGGAAAAAGGCTGAAGAGGAAAATGCAGCCGGTAATGCAGGCGGTGGAGAGGATCAGAGATCAGGATCTGGAATACGAGACAGTTTATTCCGGAATAAAGGAGCTTGATGACTGTCTGGCCTCTATAGATGAGATGAGGATTGCATTGAAGGACTCTCTGGAACGACAATGGAAGACGGAACAGGATAAAAACAGACAGATGTCTGCACTGGCGCATGATATCAAAACCCCGCTTACCGTCGTGAGAGGGAATGCAGAGCTGCTGTCTGAGACGGAAGTGACAGAAGAACAGAAAAATAATATTGTCCATATCATAAACAGCGCGGTCCGGATACAGGATTATGTACAGAAATTGATAGACGTGACCAGATCGGCATACGGCTGTCCGGATATTCCCGAAAAGGTGATGACAGAAGCGCTTCTTGGCGATATAAGAAGACAGACATCAGGTCTGGCAGAGGTCTATCATCTTAAGATCAGCTGGAGAGAGCAGTGGAGCAGCAGAAAAGTAAATGTGGTCTATGATCAGGCGGTCAGAGCCGTCATGAATATTATCCAGAACGCGGTGGAGCATACGGGGGAAGACGGAAGGATAAATATCCGTATGGAAGAAAAGAACGGAAACCTGACATTTATTGTGGAGGACACGGGTAAAGGATTTACAAAAGAAGCATTAATGCACGGGACAGAACAGTTTTTTATGGATGACACAAGCAGAAGCGGCGAAGCGCATTATGGTATTGGGTTATTCTTTGCGAAAACGGCAGCCGAAAAGCATGGCGGAAGGATAGTACTCACGAATTCAGAAGAAACCGGCGGGGCAAGGGTGGAGATCTGTTTCCGCCTGGCAGGAACTTGAGCTCTTTGCGGCTTCTGTGCATCAGTTACTGATTACAGAGTGAATAAAGAATGAAATTTCGATAAGGATTAAGAAATCACAACATTTGATATTGACAATATTGGAAATGAGCGGTATCCTATACATGTCAATTACATTTTACAGGAAGGAGAACGCAGGATGAACGGATTGGGTTACACACCGGTCTGCAGCAGCAGCTCAATGTCAAAAACATGCAGAAATTCGCGATCACGGGATTACTGCGCTCTTTTTTAGGGAATCTGCCGGGCAGGCCGGATCATAAATGAAGTTTTCGCAGTAATTCCAGGACAGTTTGACTTATAGAAGGTCGGGCTGTTTTTTTGTTGCGCGGGTATTCCCGCGGGCAGAGAGCCGGGCGGCTGCATCAGGAGTTGCCGGTTCTCTGTCCGGATCGGTGAATGCCATGGGGGTCAGATGCTCTGTGATTGCTGCAGGGCATCCGGCCGGACAGGAAAATTCCGAGAGTGCATTTAATGCAAAAAGAACAGGAAAAAAGAGAGGAATTACATATGAATACGAAAACACAGTCACTTCAAACGAGATTAAAGAGAAATATAAAACTGGACCATATCAGTGTCTTCATCACCAATTTAAATATGCAGAGCTCCGTATGGGTGTTGTATCTGGCGTACTGCGGGCTAAGCCTGGCAAAAATAGGGCTGCTGGAGGGAATCTATCACGCCACCGGCATATTATGCGAAATCCCGTCCGGAGCGGTGGCAGATCTGCTGGGAAGAAAGCGGAGCATGATCCTGAGCCGGATCTGCATAGGAGTTTCCTGCCTGCTCATGCTGTTTTCCAGAAGCTTTGGGCTGTTCGCGCTGAGCTTCATCATTCAGGCTCTGGGAAATAATTTCAATTCCGGTTCGGAGGAAGCGCTCGTGTACGACAGCATGAAATGTATCGGGCAGGAAGAGCAATATATGCGCGTGTGTGGGAGATTGAATGTTATTTTGGAGGTGTCTCAGGGGATCGCCACGGTGGCGGGAGGCATTCTCGCGGAATATTCCTGGTTCTGGTGCTATGCGGCCTGTGTGTTCATAGCGGCGCTGTCCCTGATCCCTGTGCTGTTCCTGATGGAAGCGCCCTCCGGGCGGCGGGAAAAGAGACCCACGGGGGTGAGGGAGCTTGTGGTATCCCATTTCAGGACAAGCTTTCAGGTAATGAGGTCGGACGTGCGCATCCTGAAGATCGTGGTTTATTATTCTGTGATCTTTGCCGCATGGACACTGCTGTTTTTTTACAGCCAGCAGTACTATTCAGAGCTTGGATACAATAAGATTCAGATCAGCCTGATCCTGCTGGCGGTAAGCGTTGTTTCCTGTCTGGGGGCTGTTATGAGTGAAAGGTTATATCACAGATTCCGGAAGAAAATTGTGTTTGCGGGAACCGCCGTGATCGCTGCGGCATTTTTGTGCTATGGCCTTGAGAACATGTTGGTATCGGTTGTTGCGTTTAGTGTTGCCGGTTTTTTTAACTCTGTGCTGTATCCCGTACAGTCTGATTCTCTGAATCAGCTGATTCCCTCCGAACAGCGTGCAACTCTGATTTCCGTAAACAGCCTGTCTTTCTCTGTGGCAATGATCCTTATGTTTCCTGCTGCGGGGGCATTGGCGGATCATTTGGGCCTTATAACTGTCTTTAAGTATATTGGCATCGCAGTTATGATATTTGCGTGTATCTGTCTCCGGATCAGGCACAGGGCGTGCCACTGAAAATGTAATTTGTATTCCGGGGGTTTTCAGAATCTGATTCTTTTGGTATTATAGTATCGATTCGAAAACAGGAAAAAACGGAACGTCAGAGTGGAAATTTATGAGGACAAGAAAGAAATAGTATATGTTTCGGATACGGACCGTTATGAGTCTGCGTATGCGGATCGCAGGACGGGACAGTCTGTATTTTCGAGAGATCGGAGGAGAGCGGATCGGAAATGAGCGGGAATATTTTGATCGTGGATGATGAGAAGGAAATAGCAGACCTGATGGAAGTTTATCTCAAGAACGACGGCTACACGGTACATAAGTGTTACAGTGGGATAGAGGCGCTAAAATGCATAGAATCCGAAAAGCCGGATCTGGCAATCTTAGATCTGATGCTTCCGGATGTGGATGGTTTCCATATCTGTCAGAAGATCAGGGAGCAGTACTTTTTCCCGATCATTATGCTGACGGCAAAGAGCGAGGATACGGATAAGATCATGGGACTTACCATAGGGGCGGACGACTACATTACAAAGCCCTTTAATCCGCTGGAGGTGATGGCGCGTGTCAAAACACAGCTTCGCCGTTATGTTCGTTATAACAGCGCGTCGGGAGCGGAGGGGAAGAGCGGATCGGTGGCAGAGTATGACATCCATGGACTGATCATCAACAAAGACACCCATAAATGTACTCTGTACGGAAAAGAGATCACGTTGACGCCGCGGGAATTTTCCATACTCTGGTATCTGTGCGAGCATCGGGGCAGGGTAATCCCCTCTGAGGAGCTGTTTGAAAGTGTGTGGGGAGAGAAATTTCTGGACAATAATAATACGGTTATGGCGCACATTGGAAGACTGAGGGAAAAACTGGGAGAGCCCGCAAAGAATCCGAAATTCATTAAAACCGTGTGGGGAGTGGGGTATACCATTGAGTAGGGAAGACAGGGTGGAGCAGAGAGACGAAAAGGAAAGTCCCGGCAGAGCCGGGCAGAGGCGCAGGGATGAATATCGCCCTCTTCAGACGAAGGTATTCATACGGACGGTTCTTCTGATGTTTGCCGCCATCGTGGGAGTATGGGCACTCTATAATTTTTTTTGGAGGGGGCATTTTGCAAATACGATAGTCGGCTTTTTGGATTTATACATCTATGACGATTATGAAAGATCGTTGGAGGTGTATCAACGCGTGATCAGAAATAACGAGTCTCTGATTTTCATGTCGGGCGCATTGTTCATTTTCTTTATCATCATGCGGTTCTATTTAAAGAACTTTACCAGATATTTTAATGAGATCAACGGAGCGATCGATGCCCTGGTGAAAGAGAATGCCAGTGATGTCACCCTGTCGGTGGAGCTGGCGGCTACGGAGAAAAAGATCAACTCTATCATACATACCCTGGAACAGCGGAAGCTGGCGGCGGAACTTGAGGAGCAGAGGAAAAACGATCTTGTGGTATATCTTGCCCATGATCTGAAGACTCCTCTGACTTCCGTGATCGGGTATCTGACCCTGCTGCGTGACGAAAGACAGATTTCCGGGGAACTGCGGGAAAAGTACCTGAGTATTTCTCTGAAGAAGGCGGAGCGGCTGGAGGAACTGATCAATGAGTTCTTTGAGATCACGCGGTTCAATCTGTCCAATATTACCCTGGAGTATAGCAGGGTAAATCTGACGCGTCTGCTGGAACAGCTTACTT
>JAIEKC010000734.1:0-2854 GCA_029064505.1 Acetatifactor sp. | reverse complement strand
CCATAAGATTTTTCAAGGCATAGTACCCGCTATGTCCAATGTTTATGTCCATTTTTCTCAAATTTCTTTTCCTGCACCATATTCAGTTGTCAATTTTCGGTTGGAATCTCATTCATTGAGATTCCGAGAAGTTATACTGTTATGAATTTACTGCCTCTCAGAATCAGGTGCAAAGAGTTCCCGGACGACTGTATTTCGATTGTAATCTGATGATCAGGTGCCCTTATACCGGATAACCGTACCCGAACAGTCTGATAAATTCGTTCCACCCCAAAATGCATATTCCCATCACAAAAAGTCCGGAAAAGACCAGAAGCGGCAGACATACCAAAGACTTCCTTTTGGAATAAGCTTTTTTGCACAGTGAAATTGTCACGGGCAGAATTGCAGCCAGCCATAGCAGGAGCAATCCAACACCCAAAAACACAGCAATATCAGCTTCGGACCCCATATCGTACGCATACCCCTTTCCATGCCCGGTAATGTTCATGTATATGCAGCCAATCCAAAGTGGTGAAGAAAGGCTTACAGACAAAAACCATATTATCGAAATGATAGTTTTCACTTTTTTCATGCAGCCTCCATGCCGCAGCTGTGCTGCGGCTCAAGTCTTCCATAACCTTTTTCCCATTATAACACAAATCCGAACCTTTCACCAGCTGTAAGTGTATTTCGGATTCGTCCTGTGCTATGATAAACCCAGAAGCAAAATCCAGCTGGAAACACAGCAATTTTTTAAAATAAATTTTGCCTGAGCTGGAAGCAAACCAGGAGGAAACAAAATGGAACCTATTCTTGAAATTGAATCTCTGAAAAAATATTACGGGAAATCTCCCACCCGGACAAAGGCCCTGGACGGCATCACCTTTCAGGTAATGCCCGGAGAGTTTCTGGGCATCATGGGAAGCAGCGGCTCCGGCAAATCCACTCTGCTGAACTGTATCGCCACGGTGATCCGCCCCAGCAGCGGCAGCATTGCCATGAACGGCAGACAGATCCATGAGCTCAGGGGAGCGGCGCTGGCCGACTATCGCGGAAAGGAGATCGGATATCTGTTCCAGAACTTTGAGCTGCTGGATAATCTGACCGGATATGAAAACATCCTGCTCCCGCTCTCCCTGCACAATGTTCCCGAAAAGGAAAGCTCAAGACGTCTGGAACAGCTGGCCTCTTATCTGGAGATCAGCGATGTCCTGCATAAATTTCCCTCTCAGATGTCGGGAGGACAGAAACAGCGGATCGCAGCCGCCAGAGCCCTGATCCTGAATCCGGATATCATTCTGGCCGATGAGCCTACCGGAGCCCTTGACTCCAGGAACGCAAAGGGATTAATGAAAAAGCTGGCCGGACTGAACCGGAATTCCAATACCACTATTTTGATGGTAACGCACGACTGCAATGCAGCCAGCTACTGCAAGCGTATCCTGTTTATCCAGGACGGGATGCTCTTCCATGAACTCAGACGCAATATCCCGGAGGAATCCCAGCAGGAATTCTATGAGCGGATCCTGAAAACAATGGCACAGTTAGGAGGTGGCAGCGCAAATGTTCTTTAAACTGATCTCCCGCAACAGCAAGAGGAACCGGAAGGAAAACGGTCTGTTCCTCAGTTCCCTGTTAATATCTGTCATAGCTTTTTACATTATCCTGGCGCTTCCCCGTCAGGACGTGATGATCTTTCTGAAAAAGATGGAAAGCGACGCAATAGACAAGCTGATGTCCCTCATTCCTGTGTTTTATGGTATGGCGCTGTTTATTCTGTTCTTCCTGATCTACTATGCCAGTAAGTTCCAATTGGAGCGGCGCAGGCATGAATTCGGGGTCTGCCAGATGATGGGAATGCGCCGTATCAAATTATTTGCCATGCTGCTGGCCGAAGATTTCGGCAACAGTATCCTCTTACTGATCATCGGACTTCCCATAGCCGTTCTGCTCTCGGAACTGGTCAGCCTGATCACTGCGCGGCTGGTGGGCATCGGCATCATAGGGCATCAGGGGGCCTTTTCCATTCAGGCTGTATTGTGGACCACAGCCGGATTCCTTCTGATCAAGCTTATTGCATTTCTGCTCCTCAGCGGCAGGATCAGCAGACAGGAGATCGGTTCCCTCCTGGTGGAAACGCCGGACGGCGTCAGAAGGCAGCTGCCCGCCCCATGCTATGCGGTTTCATCCCTGATCGGCATCCTCTGCCTGGGGATGGCTTACAGCATGGCTGTCCGGGGCACTGCATGGTCTGATATTGGAAATATGGGAGTGACTGTCCTTTCTGGGCTCTTCGGAACGTTCACCTTCTTCTGGGGACTTCGCTTCCTGATCGGTCTGGCTGTGCGGTCGGGAAAGGGAAACCGGAGGCTCCACGTGTTCCATTTTCGCCAGATACAGGAAACCGTGATCCATCGCTCCGGTACTCTTGCCATCTGCTCCCTGCTGATCCTGTCCGCCCTGTGCTGCTTCGGAGCAGGCGTGGCCATCTCCCGCTTCTACGGAGATTCCGGCAGGCATGTGCTGGACTATACCTTTCAGGATCACGACACCGCCGCCGTCAGGCAGACACTGAGCACCTGTCAGCTGGACACCCGGTTCTCCCACCTGTTCGAAATGAAGGCAGGCCATATCCGCACTGCGGAAGATACCCATAACGCCTTCCAAATGGAGTCGGTCATGGATGCACTGCGCGAAGAGAATCCTTCCACAGACAGAGATGTCCTTCTCAACAATCTGCAATATGCGACCCACCCCTATCTGATCTCACTGAGCTGCTACAATCGCCTGCTCACTGCCGCAGACCTGCCCGCTCTGGAACTGGATGCGGAGGAAGCCGCGGTGTATATGGACCTGTCTGATGTACACATCT
>JAIEKC010000733.1:0-2886 GCA_029064505.1 Acetatifactor sp. | reverse complement strand
CCCGTCCCGTCCGCACCATTTACAAATTCTCCGCCTCATGATAAACTAATTTTATTCTTTGTTTCCCCACAGAAAGGACAATTGTTTATGGACAGATCAAAATTACTTAAAATGCTGGTCATGCTGAGCATGATCGTTGTCATAGCAGGCGGTCTCTCACACCTTATACGCGGCAATTCCATGAGCCTGGCGGAATATGCGCAGCTGAATTCCCTCTCCTCCGACGCCGGGTCTGCGGGAAGCGCTTCCGCGGATTCCCACCGTTCATCCGGATCCGCCGCCCTGTCCGGTTCCGAAAATACATCCGGCAGTGCCGGTGATCAGGAGGCTCCGGCAGGAGACAACAGTGCCGGTGATCAGGCAGCGGCCTCCGGCGTCCCCGGCAGCGGAGATCACACATCGGCAGCCGACACCCCCGAAAACTCAAATTCCCTGACAGCAGACGGAACCAACAACAGTCAGGAGCCAGCAGCGGAAAACGCACAGAACACTTCTCAACTCACAGGCGCTGTTTTAAACGGAACCTCTCAGTCAGAACAGAGAATTTCTCTGACGGAGGATTTCTACTATGAACCGTTGTCCGACAATCTGCGCCGTTACATCACAGGCGTCTCCTATCCCGCTGTGAGTTCGGAGGAGGAAGCCGCCTCACTGGCCGTCCGCTATGATGACCTGCGCTATGTCCATGTGCTGCACTACGATTTTGACGGGAATCCCGCGGAGGGAGAACTGATCTGCAACGAATACATTGCACAGGATCTGGTGGAGATCTTTTACGAGCTGTACTACAACGAATATCAGATCGAGCGGATGCTGCTGATCGACGAATACGACGGAGACGACACCGCCTCCATGGAAGATAACAATACCTCCTGCTTCAACTACCGTGTGGTGGAAGGCAGCGAAAGTCTTTCCAAGCATGCCTATGGCCTTGCCATCGATATTAATCCTTTTTACAATCCCTATGTCACCTATGAAAAGGACGGCACCGAGAAAGTTTCCCCCGTGGCCGCTCTGGGATATGCTGACCGTTCCGTGAACTTCCCCTACAAGATCGACGAGGAAGACCTCTGCTGCCGTCTGTTTAAGGAACACGGCTTCATATGGGGCGGAAACTGGAACAGCCTGAAGGACTACCAGCACTTCCAGAAAACACCAAAGTGACCGGATCTGCAGACACTTAAGCCTACTCCGCCACGCACTTATATTTTGATTTCCGTCCACTTTCCCTGGCGGAACCGGATGCTTGCAAAGAGGAACCTTGACACCTGATCGGCCAGCACGCCGAACCAGATACCGGTGATCCCCATATTCAGCACATATCCGAAGAACCAGGATCCCACCGTGCGCACAAGTGTGACGCTGATCGTGGACGCCACCGCCGTGTAGAGCGTATCTCCCGCGCCTCTCAGACATCCCATGTATATGACCTGCGCGATCTGCAGCATGACTACAAAGATGATCACATGCATGATGCTGACACCGATGGAGACGATCTCTTCCTCCTCAAAGAACAGACGCATCAGTACCCCCGCGCCGGTGAAATACAGGACTGCCAGCACCGCAGCAATCACGCCGCCTATCATGCGGCAGGTTCTTCCGTATTCCTTTGCCCTGTGAGGCTGTTTTGCACCCAGACTGTAACCGATCAGGGCCACTGCCGTGGCCTGCAGTCCGTCTCCGAAGGAGAAGGACAATCCCATGATATTCATGCCCACCTGATGTGCCGCCATGGCGTTGGTTCCCTGCTTCGCCGCCATGATAGCGGTCAGCATAAAGCCGATACGCATCAGCACCTGCTCGGCAAACACACTGTAACCCACCTTAACGATATTCAGGAAAGCTTCTCCGGAGGGTCTTATCTTCTGCGCAATGATCAGTGGAATGCTGACAAAGTTATCCTTCTTCCAGACAGACAGGACACTCATAATACTTGCAACCACCGTGCCTGACACCGTGGCAAGCGCCGCACCTCTGATGCCCAGAGCCGGGAAACCGAAATGCCCCTGGATCAGCAGATAATTGAATAGGATATTTACCGTGTTGGAGACGAGATTCGTGCGCATGGTGATGCGGGTGTTCCCCGCACCTCTCTGGGCGGAATTGATGCCCATCTGTATAACATTAAATATCATGCCGCCCATAATGATCCGAAAATAGAGTACCGCGCTGTCATGGGTCATATCCTCGGAACCGCACAGACGGATAATGGGATCGGCAAACGTTACGAGCAAAAGGCTGAAAGCTGCCGCTGCCAGTACGATGAACATCAGAAAAGTGGCAAAGATTCTGTTTGCTTCCTCCCGTTTTCCCTGACCTTTCCGTCTGGCCACCAACGCGGAGACAGAAACATTTGAAGCAATAAACAGCGCCAGTCCCAGAAATTTGGGCTGGGTGGTGAGGCCTACCGCAGCCACCGCATGGGAGCCGAGAGAGCTGACCATAAGGGAGTCCACCAGTCCCGCGAAGGCGGTAAAAAATGACTCCAGTATGGCCGGCCATGCCATATCTAATGTCTTTTTGATATCATCACTGTTATATCCCCGAAACAATTTCTTCACTTCCGTCACCTGCTTTGACCAATCAATCATCTTGAAAGTCCTGATCGTTCCTTATAATATTTAATGCACCGGATTTTATTATATAACACCTGACCGAAAAAACAAGTGATGAAACCGTCCTGTTGCTTTACAAAATACTGTTATTTTATGAAGATGCTCCTGCTTTTCTCCGCTTCCACAATGCTGCGGCGGCCAATCCCGCGGCTGTGACAAGCGTGAGGGCGTCTCCGGCCCTGAATATCCACAATCCCTCATAGGAAACCGTGATATGCGCCGTCTGCTCCGGCAGATCACAGGCCACCATGGGAATGGGAGCATAATGTCC
>JAIEKC010000732.1:0-2511 GCA_029064505.1 Acetatifactor sp. | reverse complement strand
GACAAAAGGCAGAATTCGTTGTATTCTTTACAAAAGCAATGCCAAAGGCTGTGAAGAGAAGAGTAGGCAGTCAGATATGTTACAGAGAGTCTGAGAAGGTGAGAACAGACACAGAAGAAACTGCTGAAAATGGTCTCGGAGCCGCGCACCGAAGCTGTCATGCCAAGGCTGCGCCGGGTGCACCCGTTACAGTGACAGGCTATCGGTGAATCATTTCTCACCCGTAGTTGATAAGGCTTATACCGTGAGGTATAGGTGAATTTAGGGTGGTAACACGAAGCAGTGGCTCTCGTCCCTGAAAAGAAATTTTCAGAGAGGAGGGCTTTTTTAATTGCAGAAAACGGAATGATACTTCGTAAAAAGTGTATCAAATTGGAAAATGAAACACCACCACAAAGTCGCTTATGCACAAAGAGGAGTGTTTACACACTCTTTTGGGCAGCGCAGAAATGAGGATTAAGATGAGAAATATTTTAATTGGAGGAGCATGGCCGTATGCAAATGGTTCACTGCATTTAGGCCACATAGCGGGATTACTGCCGGGAGATGTATTGGCAAGATATCACAGGGCTATCGGAGATAATGTATATTTTGTGTCAGGAAGCGATTGTCACGGAACTCCTGTAGCGTTTCGGGCCGGACGGGAGAAGAGAACGCCCCGGGAAGTCAGCGATCATTATCATGATGAATTTGCGGAATGCTTTGAAAAGCTGGGTTTCAGCTATGACGTGTATACAAAAACGTCTTCGGAGGAACATAAGAAATTTGTGAGGGAATTTCACAGAAAATTATATGAGAGCAGTTATGTCTACGAAAAGGAGGTTCCACAGGCATATTGCGAAAGCTGTGATATTTTTCCGGCGGACCGCTTTGTGCTGGGGAAATGTCCGAGATGCGGAAAAGACACCAGAGGAGATCAGTGTGATGCCTGCGGTACGGTACTTGATCCGGAAAATCTTGCAGAGCCGGTTTGCGCAATATGCGGAAAGCCTGTAAGCTTTAAGAATTCCAGACATTTATATATAGCGATCACGAAATTGCAGGCGGAACTGAAGGCGCTGGTTGACAGTCATCCCCAATGGCGTAAAAATGCCATTGCCTTTACAAATAAGTATATAGCGGAGGGGTTAAGAGATCGCGCTCTGACAAGAGATCTGGAGTGGGGAATAAAGGTTCCCAAAGCCGGTTACGAAAATAAAACGATCTATATATGGGCGGAAAATGTGCTGGGCTATCTGTCTGCAAGCAAAGCGGCGGCTGAATTAAGAGGCGCTGATTTTCACGAACTCTGGGGCGGAGAGGCGAAGCATTATTATGTGCACGGGAAAGATAATATTCCGTTTCACACAATTATCTTACCGGCACTTCTGCTGGGAAACGGAGAGAACTGGCATTTGCCGGATCAGATTATTTCAAGCGAGTATCTGACTCTGGAGGGAAGAAAAATATCTACCAGTCAGAATTATGCCATCTGGGTTAAGGATCTGCTGGGTCATTACGAGGCGGATTCCATTCGTTACTTTTTCCTGGCAAACGGTCCGGAAAAGAAGGATGCGGATTTTTCGTGGAGAGAATATGTTCACAGTCACAATGGTGAACTGCTGGGGGCCTACGGAAACTTTGTGAACCGTTCGCTGGCGTTTATTGTAAAATATTTCGACGGGGTCATACCAAAGGGAACGGAGGATCCGTCTATGGACGATCAAATAGACGGATTGTTTGTCTCCGTTGGCAGGCGGATTGAGAACGGTGCTTTCAAGGACGCAATTTCTGAAATATTTGATTTTATCAGAAGCGCAAATAAGTTTTTTGACACGGAACAGCCCTGGATCACCAGAACCACTGATCAGAAAGCGTGTGAAAATACACTTTACCAGTGTGTTCAGATCATTGCCAATCTGGCAGTCCTGCTGGCACCGTTTTTACCTTTTTCATCGGAGAAGGTGTGCAGATGGCTGGGGACAGATAACAAATGGGGAAAGAAATCTGTTTCAGCCGGTTATCAGCTTCCGGAAGTGGAAATCCTGTTTCAGAGGATTGACAAAAAGGTGATAGATATCGAAACGGAAAAATTAAAGTCCATTTTGTTCCATGAAAATCTGTAAAAACATGGAATGGCACAGATAAAACAAAGAGCCGAAATGATTTTTCCCATGTATAAAATTTTCCTGTTTACAGATAATGCATCATAAGATGTCCCATAATAGCCGTTCACAGACTTGTCTGAACAGTTATAAATGATACAGGGAAAGAGAGCAACAAGAAAGGGGGAAAAGCATATTGAAGACCCTGTTTTTGATCCTCATCGGGGCAAGCTACGGCATGCTGTCCTCCGCAGGCGTGTTCACCGTGCTGGTGGCGGTAGGGCTGGTGCCCCGCTTCGCGGGAAAGACGCACACATCCAAAAAGGTGGTATTGTATGAAGAGATGGTCATATTCGGCACAATGACAGGCTGTGTCTTAAGTATTTTCTCCCGGTACTGTCAGTTCGGCGCATGGTGGCAGAACCGG
>JAIEKC010000731.1:0-4092 GCA_029064505.1 Acetatifactor sp. | reverse complement strand
CCCTTCATTGTTGCGGTCTATGATGGCCCGGTATTCTTTGTGCAGATCCAGCACCACATCCATGCCCAGACCGATCACATAGGGCATATCGTCCACTCCTGTGACCTGTCTGGTATGAGCGATCACACAGTCCTTGATCCGTTCCTGATTGGCCTCAAAATCCGATAAAAGCTCATATTCCTCCGCATCCAGGTACTTTCGGATATTTTCCTTCGTCTCACCCAGCACAAACTCCGTGCAAATGGTGATGTCATCCTCCGGCCGCAAAGTCCTGTTCTTCACATCCAGCTGCAGCTTCCTGTAGGCCAGCACATACAGTCCTCTGTTGGTATGTATGCTCAGGACATTCATTGCCAGCTGTTGGATGACAAGCTTTCCGCCCTTCCTCTCCCGCTCTTCCATCCTGTACTGGAAATTCTTCACGATGACCTGAAACTGCTCTGCCGATAGCTGGTAACTCTCTCCCGAAAAGCTCTCCCTGTCCAAAAAACGGACCAGCTCAAAGTTGGAATAATAGGGAGTGGTATCCATACGGTTACACATCTCCAGATAATTCAGGATCTTTAAGTTGGCCACATTGTCAAACAGTGTCTTATATTTATGCGGATTCAGATAAATATCCCTCACCAGAGCATGGTTCACCGGACAGTAAGACCCCTCCACGATCTGGGAGGACAAAATGGAATCCATATAGATAGTATCATAGGAATCCGTTGTGAATCTGCCCAGGTGCAGGCCGTCCACAGACAATGTGCGCTTTACCGCATTCAGATTCCTGATCCCTATCCAGTATTTCGTGATCTGCTCTTCTCGGTTCCTGTATTCGATCTTCAGCCATTTCCCCTCGTGGATGGCTCTGAAAATATCATGGTGTATACTGTTCATATGGACTCCCGGTGTGGTATCTTTGTATTGCAGAGAGCGACGCTTCCGCCCATAATGCGCTCAACAATTCTCACTGTTATCCGATCCCTTTTGCTTCTGCCGCTCTGTCATTTTTCTATTTATGATGGAAAGCCCCCCGATGACAGCCATCAGAATACCTCCGCCGGAAATGAACTGGCCCGCTATACTCTCTATGTCTTCAACAGTATGTACAACATAGACACTACAGTTTATGATCAAAACCAGGGAAAAGGCGCCAAACTCCGCAAACGGATATTCATTATTGCTTTTGTCGCTTTTACGGATCACAAAGCACAGGAACGCAAATGCCGTGACAAATACTGTTGCCGTATTCAGGATCAATAGAACAGGTTCCGTTTTTACTTCCAAAAAGAAGGACGGTATATTGCAGGATACCAAAAATCCCGCGCCTAAATAGGATGTTGCCGCCGGATAGACTTCTTTAGGGGAAAAGGCAAATGGCCTGTCATCAATAAATATTCGGTAAAACAGTGCGCATCCCACGAACGATCCGGAAATGATAACTACAAAAAGGTACAGGTTATTTACCATATTTGTGTATTTCCAGCCTTCACTTATAAAATAATTGACAGAATTGAAAAAACAGCAGTAGTAAAAAAGCTTTATGACCGACCCTATTATGTAATCCGTCTGCAGCATTTTTACAACAAACTCATCATAATGAAATTCTGACATATGATCGACAATAGAATACACAATGGAAGCGCCCAGAACATTAGGGATCAGATTGCCGAACAGCATTTCCAAAAAGTCGGCATTCTCAAAGAATACTCCGATCAGCAGCGGCGTCAGCGCTAAACCGTAAAGAAAACAGAAAAATATCTTTTTAAATTGGGGATTCCACAAATTTTCTATTTCTGACAGTATGATTTGATCTCTGTCCAGTACAAGGCTGTTAAATATATTAATGAAAAGGATCCCCAAAACAAACAGGACGGACAGAAATTTATTCGGTATCAGATATATGCTTAAAAAGGAAACAATAAAGTCAGCTACATAAAGCATATACCTGATCCACTTATCTCTTTTGTTGAAAATATTTGATATGATCCGATCCACAGACGTTCCTTTCCGATCTGACGGCACATGAAAGTATCTCTCTTCCCGTCCGCCGGGCGCTTCTCTTTCCCACGTAAATTGAGTATGTTTCTTTATGCAGATTATATCAGAATAGCGCCCCAAACGCAAGGCGGGACTGTTACTTCCAAAACACTGATCCATATTGCCATTATATCAATTCCATGCTACAATACTGTTGTTTCACTTATCTGATGGGGGATGAACATGGGAATATCACAGGAATGGTACATGCAAGAAGTTGCGGACAGCGAGGAAGAAAAGTTCCACCGTCCGCTGAACGAGGAACAGCTCTTTTTCCACGCTGTCAGTTCAGGAGACATTGACTTTGTACGAGAAAACTGTAAGCAGAAGAAATTTGCCGAAACCGACGGTGTGGGTATGCTTTCCCATGATCCCGTGACCAATCTGAAATACCATTTTGTGATCACGACGGCATTTATAACAAGGCTCTGTATCGAATCCGGCATGGAAACGGAACAGGCTTTCCGGCTCAGTGACTTTTATATTCTCAGGCTTGACAATCTCCATACATGTCAGGCAGTTATCAGCCTTCACGACCACATGGTTCTGGACTTTACCGGGAAAATGCGGATCATAGCAAGAAGTCCGGGAATGTCCAAACCCGTAACCGTCTGCATTGATTACATTTACGCCCATATCAAGGAGCGGATCACAATTGAAAATCTGGCCCAATATACCGGATTATCCGTAAGTTACCTGTCGCGCCTCTTCAAAAAGGAAACCGGAGTCTCCGTAAGCGACTATGTCCGTGAGAAAAAGATCGAGAAGGCGCAGCATCTCTTAAAATTTTGTGATTACAGTCTGGTTGAGATCGCAAATTACCTTTCCTTTTCTTCGCAAAGCCATTTTATACAATTGTTCAAGGATTTTACAGGAATGACACCCAAGAAATACCGCGATCTGTATTCCTCTTCCAACTGGGATGTGACAGGTTTGAAAAAGCGGGATACTGTCTGAAGAGCTGTTCGGAACTCACCTGTCAGTCTGTTCCATTATTTCCGGGCAGCTCCCATACAGAGACAGTATCCCCTCCGCTTCAGACAGTCAGCCTGCTTATCAGCGCAAGGATCCGGCCCGCACAGCTCCGGATCGTTTCCTCTGAGAGTTTTCCCTGGGCGTACGCCCTTCGGATATCTTCCTCGTCATTATCATTTCCCGGCATGATGATATCATTCCCGGCAGCTGCACACTTCCAGGGCACACTGCCATCCTCAGGAACCGTGGTGTTCCAGTCAGACATGATCACACCGCCAAATCCCCACTCCCCACGGACAACTGCTGTACACAGATCCCGGCTGTTTGCCGCATGAATGCCGTTAATGCGGTTATAGGAAGTCATAATTGCCGCCGGAGCGCTTTTCTTTACCGCGATCTCAAATCCCCGGAAATAGATCTCTCTGAGCGCCCGCTGGGAAACACACGCATCCACTCCCATCCGGTTATCCTCCTGATTATTGCAGGCAAAGTGCTTGATCGTCACACCATGTCTGCCGTCACCCTGCACGCCCTCTGTTACGGCTGCAGCCATCATTCCTGACAGCAGCGGGTCTTCGGAATAATACTCAAAATTGCGTCCGCACAATGGATTTCTCTGAATGTTCATGCCTGGCGCCAGCCACAGGTCAACATGAAATTCCTCCATCTCAACCGCTATGGCTTCCCCGAACTTCCGCATCAGCTTCAGATCCCATGTCTGAGCCAGTGCTGCACCGACCGGAAATGCCGTACAATACTGATAATAAATATCCGCATCCTCATGGGCTGCCTTATCCTCCAGGAAACCATTCTCCAACGAGCCCAGAACGCCCACACCGTACACCCTATCCGTCCGCCTGTCTACCTCATAGCTTTGGCGTAAACGCAGCCCCGCAGGACCGTCCGCCATGATCAGCGAACGTTTGCCATATCTTTCTTCCAGGGCCTGTGATGTCTCCCCGGCAGATCCGGGCACACGGGTTCCGGCAGAACCAAGGGTGCTTGCGCCCCTGGTGATATTCCAATACAGGAGAGGTATCAGATCCTCCACATACTGCTCTACGGCATGCAATATATCCGGGGATCTTT
>JAIEKC010000730.1:0-1473 GCA_029064505.1 Acetatifactor sp. | reverse complement strand
CATTAATGTGGTAATAAAGCCCGGGGAAAAAATAGCGCTGATCGGATTAAACGGCGCCGGGAAAACCACTCTGGTAAAATTGATGTGCGGATTTTACCATCCCACAGAAGGCCAGATCCTTGTAAATGATATTCCGATCAATCAGTTTACCCGCGACGAATATTACAGCTTAGTATCCGTATTGTTCCAGGATTCCACCATGATGGCGCTTACGCTGGACGAGAACCTGACCGGGCAGAACCCGGAAGACATAGACAGGGCAAAATTAGAAAGAGCGCTGGAACTTTCCGGTTTCAAAAGCGTGTATGAAAAGCTGCCCAACAAGGGGCAGACCCTTCTGGTGAAAGAAGTCAATGAAAATGCTGTTGACTTTTCAGGAGGCGAGAAGCAGAAAATGCTTTTTGCAAGGACATTATACCTGGATACTCCCCTGGTGATACTGGATGAACCTACCGCTGCCTTAGACCCCATAGCAGAGAATGAACTGTACTTAAATTACGGGAAATCCGTGGAAAACAAAACCAGCGTATATATTTCCCACCGCCTGTCCAGCACCAGGTTCTGTGACCGGATCCTGCTTTTGGAGCATGGGGAGATCATCGAAGAAGGATCCCATGAAAGCCTGCTGGCAGGGAAGACGCGCTATGCGGAGCTGTTTGAGGTACAGAGCCAATATTACAGGGACGAGGATGAAAGGAAGCGGAAAAGCGAGCTGATGGGAGATACCTACCAGTCCGATCAGGAAGGAAAGCGGGGTGTGTTCAATGAATAAAAAGCAATGGAAAAATTTATTTGCCCTTTTGGGTAGCCTTTCCGGAAAGCATAAGGATGTGCTGATCAGTCTGGTGCTCCAGTCTGTTTTTGCGGGAATACGCCCGTATATTGCGGTCATATTGACCGGAGTACTGATAGATGCGGTTTATGCGGGGGCTGATGTCAGGGAACTTCTGCAATACGCTGCAATCGGTGTGGGAGGAACTTTCCTTCTGGCTCTGTCGGACAGCTTTCTGGTAATGTACTTTAACCGTAAACTGGAATACATGCAGGAAATACAGGCATTTCCGTTAAACAGGAAAAGTATGGAAATGGACTATGAATATCTGGAAGATATCAAGGTTCATGAAATGCGTCAGAGGATAGAAAAGTTTGGCGGCTGGAGCATGACGGCACGCATGTTGAGCAGCGCCAACAAAGTGCTGACGGCACTTACCAGTATTATTATGGCCGTATTTGTGGTGATTCCCATGTTTATCGGCAGCAACCACTCCGTTTCGGAGGGTTTCGCGGGCTCCTGGCTGATGTCGGTCTTATTCTTTGCAGTGATCATGCTGCTTGTGTGGATCGCTTTCAGGGCAGGAAGTTATTTCAATAAAAAGATGACAAACGCCCGAAAAGAAGCATCCAACGCCGAGGCAAGATTTAAGTATTATTTTGATCACTTATCGGGATATGAGGAGCAAAAGGATTTAAGAG
>JAIEKC010000073.1:0-2236 GCA_029064505.1 Acetatifactor sp. | reverse complement strand
GTCATACTCATTGTTGCTCCAGACCAGATTGCCGCCTCCCCGCCCCTGATTCGTATATCCCGCGTCATAAGAATCGCCGAAATTTAACATACCATAGGCACGGCAGTGACCGTCCGCCTTTCCTGCCAGGCACCTCTCCACATCCATATCCCATTTGTCCGCAAAGATAGCCGGCCAGACACCGGAATCCCTGTGGGTCTCCGGTAACAGATAAGGTCTGTCGGGCATCTGATAGATCAGACTGCGATTGTCGATCTCCGTAAGACTTTCCTCCGCGTCATGAAAATGCAGCAGGAATTTCTGTTCCCGCGACATACCCGTCTGCATCACAACCTTTTCCACATTCTCCGGCACCAGCATTACGGACAGACCGTTCCGATCCGCCTGCACCGCTTTGGGATAATTCTGCTGTGCCTGAAAGACAGTGGCGCACACACCGCCCTCCGCATCCGTACAATCCGCGAAAAAGGTTCCGTAGAGCACTTCCGGCGCATGCTCATTGGCCTCGTACATCAGCCATTCGGCATCTACGACCCGGCTCACGGCCGCGCCGTCCCGTCCCAGGTAGAAATCCGTCCTGTAGTTGGAACTTCCCGCACAGGTGCGGACATTCGCCACAGGCACCTGCTCCGCCGCCTGCTCTATTTCTCCTGTCCCTTTGACATGAAATATGGGAATTTCCGTACAGCCGGAATCATCCGCTGATTCTCCAGATCCGGCAGGCTTTGGATTCTCCGCTGATTCTCCCTGCCCGGCTGGATTCGTATTTTCCGCTGCTCCTCCATGCCCGGCTGGATTCGTATTTTCCGCTGCTCCTCCACGCCCGGCAGACTTCGGTCCCGCCGCCATTACCATGGGGGCAGGATCCTCTGCTAAAACAGCATCTGAAGTCCTCAGCAGATGGAAGA
Source organism: Acetatifactor sp. (assembly GCA_029064505.1). Taxonomy (GTDB): domain Bacteria; phylum Bacillota; class Clostridia; order Lachnospirales; family Lachnospiraceae; genus Acetatifactor. The sequence goes on along the minus strand of JAIEKC010000073.1, from coordinate 1,328 downwards.
CCAGTGATGCCACATGGAGAGGATGGTCTGTAGTATTGATGATCCGATAGGAAACCTCCACCCAGGGCTTTCCTGCCCAGGCGGTCAGCTTCAGCTCGAAATCAATCCCGGGACTGTTTTCATTCCCATCTGACACATTGCTTCCCATAGCTTTCAAGACTGCGCAGACGGGGCCCTGCTCCACAACCCGCCAGCTGCCGATCCGCATCCGGTACTTTCGCCCTTCCCCGTCCTTTAAAAACGGGCCTTTGAACTGTTCCCGGTCATAGATGCGCCCTGCCGCATCCAACCACTGAAAAATATTCTGACACTTGTGTTCTACCCGGAAAGAAAATGCGTGATCCCGCCCGCCGCAGACAGTGGACACCGTGATCCCCGTCTCATCTTCGAGCACTTTCACAGGAGAGATACCCTCAGGCCATATCTCCTCATTCCCATTCTGATCCTGATTCCGGTCTGCCTGATCAGCTCCGTACAGCTCACATTGCAATACTGCTCCCTTATTGCCCGGCAGATCCGCCAGAAAGCGCAGAAACAGAAAACGCACCGAGTCATCCCTGTGCCGGGATGTTACCTTCGACTGGAGAGGTACGCGCTTTCCTCCCTGGTACACACATACCCTGTCTGCATCCCGCAGTTCTCCCTCCCGCACCGGAATACTGATATAGCAGGGTTCCGATATTCTGTCGTAACGATAAAGCTTATCAAAATAAATGTCCATCATTCCAGGCACCCCTTTGTCCATTGATAAGAAAACTATACAACAGTTTATCTTATTTTTCTACTGATTACAGGAGGCATATGTCTTTTTATACTGTTTTTTCAACACATTTCAGCATATGTACTTTTCGAGATATGTTCCAAAATTGCTATATCTGCAAACCGGATTATTGTTCAATTTAATAAAAGACCAGGTTTCCTCATATGTTCCTCTGACCGCAAAATCACTTCCTGTAATCAATTTTTTAAATGCTTCCACGTCTTCCGTATATTTCAGATCAAATTCATCTGCCAAAGCATTCTTATCGGCATCCGATAAGTTTGCATCATCATGAAAAACATGATCCATATTGGCTGAAAAATAGTAAACACTGTAAGGAATAGTCTTTAAAACCTTAGACAGTTCAAGCATCCTTTCTATAACAGCACTTTTCTTCTTATTTCATTCAATTAAATTAAGCAACTTTATTTGTATATATTCCGTCATTTCTATACAATACTTTATCTGTATTTTCCTCAAATACAAATTCTTCGGAAAGAAAAGCTCCATCCATATCAACAAGATGAACAACTTCCATAAAATGTTCCGGTTTTAAATGGTATTTATC
>JAIEKC010000729.1:0-3702 GCA_029064505.1 Acetatifactor sp. | reverse complement strand
CGCCGGGGACAGGGCGGACTGGAGAGAACGCTTTGAGATTGATAAATATCATGCGTTATATCAAATGGGATTTGAGGAAAAACCTGCGGATCTGTCGGCTACGGCGAATTTCCTGTACCTGGTTTCCGACTCCTTTTTAAAGCAATTGACCGACCTGCCGGAGCTTGAGCTTGCAAGGCAGAAGGTGGAACTCAGGCCCTCCGGTGAGGCTGTGGAGAATCTGCTGAGGGCGGTACCCTTTGCCATCGGGGCGGAATATATTGACACGAAATGGATCCGTGCGGTCTTCGATCGTCTTTTGGCTGTTTTCTCACAGGAAATTTCAAACTACGGCGGAACCGTGGAAATGTATCTGACGGAAAAGAGCCAGCATCTTCACGTGCCGGAGAGAATCTTTTTCCATCTGGTGGAAAATAAGGATGTGGATTTCCCCTTCGCTTTTCTGGCCACCTATGCCACAAAGGACGCGGAGGAGAAAGTCAGACACGTGCCCCTGAAATATGCCCTGACGGAGTATAAGAATGAGAGAGAAAAGCTGCTGACGCTGTTATCCTGCTTAAACCGCGCCGCCGAGGTATCGGAACTGATCGGCGGTTTCATAGAGAGCGGAGAGATGTTCCATCCCCTGCGGCTGACGGCGGAAGAGGCGTATGCTTTTCTGAAGGACATAGAGGCCATCGAAAATACCGGGATTCTGTGCAGGATTCCCAACTGGTGGAAGAGAAAGGCTTCCAGTCTTTCCCTGGAGGCAAGTCTGGGCGATCGCAAGCCCTCCATGCTGGGCTTTGACACATTGATCTCCGTACAGCCTAAGCTGACGGTGGATGGAATGGAACTGTCGGAGGCCGATATCAGGAGGCTTTTGGAACAGACCGAGGGACTTGCACTATTAAAAGGAAAATGGGTGGAAGTGGATCATGCAAAGCTCCGTGAACTTCTGCAGAAAATGGAAGAATTTCCGGAGGAAATGACCCTTCTGAATGCCATGCAGCTGGAACTTGGCCAGGAGCGCGGAAAGCCGGAGGAAGGGATAACGGTTTCCAACGGGGAGTGGCTTTCGGAATTTCTGATGCACTTGAGAAAGCCGGAGACGATCCGCAAGGCGGCGGTCCCGAAAACCTTCCATGCCACACTCCGTCCTTACCAGAAGAGCGGATACACTTGGCTTAACTATATGGACAAGCTGGGGTTTGGCGCCTGTCTGGCGGACGATATGGGACTGGGCAAGACCGTTCAGGTATTGGCCTATCTGGAGAAAATGCGCACTGCGGACAGATCTGCCCGTGTACTTCTGGTGCTGCCCGCATCCCTGCTGGGAAACTGGCAGAAGGAGGCGGAAAAATTCGCGCCCGATATGAAAATATCCGTTCTTCATGGGAAAAAGACGGAAGCAATGGAAGAGGAATTAAAGGAAGACAATTCCTTTTTAACCATTACGACTTACGGCATGGTGCCCCGCATCAAAGGACTTCAGGAGAAAAAGTGGGACTGTGTGGTGTTGGACGAGGCACAGGCGATCAAAAATCCGGGCACAAAGCAGACCAGGGAAATCAAAAAGCTTTCTTCCAAAATGCGTATTGTCATGACAGGTACACCCATTGAGAACGAACTGATGAATCTCTGGTCCCTGTTTGATTTCCTGAACAAAGGACTGCTCGGTTCCGCCAAAGAGTTTCACGAGTACTGCAAGGCGCTGGATGACCGGCCGGAGGGCTATATGAAGCTTAAGGCCATGGTTTCCCCCTTTATGCTGAGACGCCTTAAGACGGACAAGACCATTATCTCAGACCTTCCGGAGAAGCTGGAGAGCGTGGACTATGTGTCGCTGACGAAGAAGCAGATCGTTCTTTACCGCAGGACGGTGGCGGATATGGAGAAGAAGATCATGGAGGTGGAAGGATTCCGGCGCAGCGGAATCATTCTCACCACTATCATGAAGCTGAAGCAGATCTGCAACCATCCCGATCAGTATCTGGGACAGACTGCTTACGCCGCGGATGAGAGCGGCAAGCTGATGATGCTTCGGGAAATCTGTGAGACGATCTACGAGAAACGTGAGCGAGTCATTGTCTTCACCCAGTTTAAGGAGATCACGGAGTATCTGGCGGATTTCCTGACAGGGGTATTCGGTGTGAGAGGACATGTTCTGCACGGCGGAACGCCTGTGGCAAAGCGCAGTAAGATCGTGGAAGATTTTCAGGGAGAGAACTATGTTCCCTTTATTGTAGTTTCCGTCAAAGCGGGAGGAACGGGGCTGAACCTGACGAAGGCGAATCATGTGATCCACTTTGACCGCTGGTGGAATCCTGCGGTGGAGAATCAGGCTACGGACAGAGCCTTTCGTATCGGGCAGAAGAAAAATGTGATCGTTCACAAACTGGTGTGTGAGGGAACCATAGAAGAGAAGATTGATGCCATGATCGAGTCAAAGAAGGAGCTGGCGGAGAATGTGATCGGTTCCGGAGGCGAGAAGTGGATCACGGAGCTGAACAATGAGGAACTGATGTCCATACTGCGGCTGGAGCTGCCGGAAGGCAAAAAGCGGAGAGGCCGGTAGGCGCTTTCCCGATTGCCATCCCACGTTCTGGGAATCTCAGGAGGCGGAATCAGACATTTCGGTTGAAAGGTTTCCGGAAAAGCGGAGGAATCACCCGGAATGATTTCCGGAAAGCCGCTGGGAAAGCGGTCTGGAAATTCCCGGAATCGATACTCCTGCCAAGGGAGTGTGGAAAGTGTGGAATAAGAACAGAATGACAGCAGAGCGGACAGATGCATGACGCAACATGCGGGCAGGTAAAAGAATGAGCAGATATTGGAATACGGAATATTATGAACAGCCAAAAACAAAAGATCTCCAGAAGAATGCTGCCGAAAGCAAGAAGCGGGAGAAGAAAAAGGGAAATGTCCTTGAACCGGTGACCGCCCATGGGAGGGGCATTGTAAAAAACTGGTGGGGTATGGCGTGGTGTAATAACCTGGAACACTATGCCGACTATGAGAGCCGCCTTGACCGTGGAAAGCGCTATGTGCGGAACGGGTCTGTGATCGACCTGAAGATACAGAAGGGCAAGATCACGGCCAGAGTGCAGGGAACGCGAAAGGTTCCCTATAAGGTGGAGATACGGATCAGTCCCCTCTCGGAGGAAAAGTGCCAGGCGATCATCCGGAAATGCGGCCGCAAAATAGAAAATATGGAGAAGCTGTTGTCCGGAAATTTCCCGGAGGAGATGCAGGAATTGTTTCAGGGAAGGGAGGGACTTTTTCCCGCACCCAGAGAGATCAGCTTTAACTGCAGCTGCCCCGACTGGGCGCTGATGTGCAAGCATGTGGCCGCCGCACTGTACGGAGTGGGGGTGCGTCTGGACGATCAGCCGCTTCTGTTCTTCGAACTCAGGGGAATTGAAATCGGGCGTTTTATCGATGTGACATTGTCTAATAAAGTGGAGGCAATGCTTGCCAATGAGAATAAGCCCAGTGACCGGATCATGGCGGATGATGATATAACGGGGCTGTTCGGGGTTCTGTGAGAGTGGAACATAATGAAATACTCTGACCTTCATATTGCTGATTTTAAAAAATGTAAAAAAAATGAAAAAAGTTGTTGACATTATTCTTCCTTTTTGCTAGAATAATTTTTGCCGCTGAGACAGCGGCACGCTTGGAGAGATATCGAAGTGGTCATAACGAGGCGGTCTTGAAAAC
>JAIEKC010000728.1:0-5775 GCA_029064505.1 Acetatifactor sp. | reverse complement strand
GGTTGTATCAGGCGGACTGGCTGCTGCGGTTCTACGGTTTTAAGGCGGAGGAATTGTTGGATGAAAAGCGCCCGTTCTTTAATGTAATGCTGGATCCCAAGGAGGATTGGGCGGTGAGGCATCTGGAGCAGTTTCCCATAGAGATAAACAGGGCGCCCATGGAGCGGCTGCTGCGGATTCCCGGCGTGGGAGTGAAGAGCGCCCGGCGGATCGTGGCTGCCCGCAGAAGCGCGAATCTGACCTTTGCCGATCTGAAGAAGATAGGCGTAGTTCTGAAACGGGCATTATATTTTATTACCTGCAGCGGAAGAATGATGTATCCGGTAAAACTGGAGGAAGACTATATTGTGCGGAACCTTACGGAGGAGCAGGAGCGGATAAGGTTTGGAAGCGACGGCATGAGCTATCGGCAGATGTCGCTGTTTGATGTAGGGAGCTTCGAACAGCCTGTGACTGCAACAGATAAGATCCAGGCCGCGGTGGGACAATTATAGGAAGTTCCCGGGAAGCGTCACAAATATAAATAACGATTATTATTTTATGAAATGACGGATGCAGCAGCGATCATGGAGAGGTGACAGAGGAAAACATGACAGTATACAGATGTGAGGACAGTCTGGAAAGCATATTTACGGCGATCTATCTTGCCTACGAAGAAAGACGGGATCATATGGATACCTGTATCAATCTGACGGATGAGCCTGTTTTATTTACGGAGGATGTATATGTGACGCCGGATCAGGAGAAAATAAATAAAGTGATGCGTTCCCTGTACCGTATTTTCGGAGAGAAGGACTATATGTCCCTGTGCATGGCGCTGGCTTCTCAGGACGAGAGGAAGGCGCAGGCGGTATACCGGACCATAGTGGATGGCCTTTCCTCAAAACGAAGGGCGGGGCATCTGTTTGATAATCTTGCCAATGACGAGGTATACCGGGCCTTTGCCCTTGCCAGAGTGGTAGGGCGGGAAATAGGGCATCTGCGGGAATTTGTGCGGTTTGAGGAATTGGAAAACGGTGTGCTCTGTTCCAGGATTACACCTGAGAATAATGTGGTGGCCTTTTTAATGCCTCATTTTTCGGACAGGCTGCCGCAGGAGAACTTTATGATCTATGATGAACGGAGGGGGATATTTGCCATCCATCCTGTGGGAAAGCAGTGGTATCTGTTTTATGAGGAAGAAAGGGAGACGGCTTTCTCCTTCGAAATATCGGCGGAGGAACAGAAGTATCAGGAACTTTTTCAATATTTTTGTCATAAAATAGCCATTGAAGAGAGAAAGAATCTTAAGCTTCAGCAGAACATGCTTCCTCTGCGGTTTCGGAAGAATATGACTGAGTTTCGGAAAGATGCAACTGAATTTCGGGCGGAAGGCTGATTCGGCGGCTGATTTTTCACCCATAAATCCATGTTTTTCAGGAGCGTTGTCCATAAGGTGCGGAGACCGGGGAATAATGAGTAAAATGCACAAAAAATGTTATTTCTCGTGCATTTTTTTTGAAAAGTAATGAGCTTTACAATTTCAAAATTCTGGATATAATGTTTAAATATAGGAGCAGGAAATGTATAACAATGTCAGGAGCTGTTAACAAATAATTCTTTTTCAAAAGGGATTTTAACAGTGCCTAGGGACTAAGAAAGGATGGTTAATATGGTAAAGACAATTCGTTTGACACCTGATAATGTTCAGCACTTTGTGGATGTGACTTCCAAGTGCGACTTTGACATTGACATCTCCTACAACAGATATGTAGTGGATGCCAAGTCATTTTTAGGAGTGTATGGGCTGAACTTCAATCACATGTTGAAGGTTTCCTATGACGGTTATAATGCAGGTTTGGAAGAATTGCTGAATCAACTGGCAGTGGCCAGCTGATGTGCGGGCGTACAGCGTTTTCGCAGTGGCTTTTGAGAAAAGTAAATTGACTCCCTATGCAGGATAGAGTACTATCTTCATGGGGAGTTTTTTGTTTATGGAGATCTGATTTTTCAGGCACGCTCCGAGGAACTGTTCAGAAATGACTCATGACAAGGGGCGCCGTATAAATGTTCAGCTGTAAAGAAGACAATTGCAGGCATAGTGGGCTATGTCAAGGTTATCTGATGCAGCAGACGGACAGTCAGACAAGTTATTGTCATGAGCAATTTCTGAACTGTTACTGAGAAGAGAATCGCGGATAATGGGGGAAAGATACGGATATGGGAAATGAAATGGCGAGAAGAAAACCGGATAACGGTCCTGTGGAAAAGATTCTTCCTCCGATGGAAATACGGGTTTCGGTCAGGACTCTGGTAGAATTTATACTGCGGCACGGGGATATTGACAACAGGCGCCATGCGTCTTTTGACAATGCCATGCAGGAGGGCGGGCGCATCCACCGCATGATCCAGCGCAGGATGGGGGCGGAATATGAGGCGGAGGTCACCCTGCGCTATACTTTACCCACGGACAATTATGTTCTGGTGGTGGAGGGGCGGGCCGACGGCATTATCCGCCATGAAGGGCAGGTCATCATAGACGAGATCAAAGGCACCTACCGCGATCTGGAGAAAATGAAGGGACCCATGCCCCTGCACATAGCACAGGCAAAGTGTTATGCCTATATCTGTGCCATGAAAGAAGAGTTGAGAGAGATCAGAGTGCGCATGACTTATTGCAATATGGAGACGGAGCAGTTGCGCTATTTTTATGAGGACTTTACATTTCGGCAGCTTGAAGTATGGTTTGGCGATCTTGTGGAATCCTATCGGAAATGGGCGGATCATTCCTGTGAATGGCAGAAGCTCCGTCAGCAATCCATAAACGGTCTGAAATTCCCCTTTCCTTACCGGGAGGGCCAGAAGGAGCTGGCGGTCAGTGTCTACCGCACCATATATCATAAGAAGAAACTGTTCATAGAGGCGCCTACCGGAGTGGGAAAGACCATCTCCACCATATATCCGGCCGTGCAGGCTATGGGACAGGGAATGGCCGAGAAGCTATTCTATCTGACGGCCAAGACCATCACCAGAACAGTGGCGGACGAGACATTTGGACTGCTCCGGGAAAGGGGGCTGCATTTTAAGAGTGTGATCCTGACGGCGAAGGAAAAAAGCTGCTTTATGGAGCGGGCGGATTGTAACCCGGAGTACTGCCCCTATGCCAGGGGACATTATGACAGGATCAATGACGCTCTTTTCGAGCTGCTGACTTCCCAGGAGAGCTTCAGCAGAGAGCGTATTGCGGAGTATGCCGAAAAGCATCAGGTGTGTCCCTTTGAAATGTGCCTTGATATGAGCCTTTTTTCGGATGCCGTCATCTGTGATTATAATTATCTGTTTGATCCCCATGTCTTTTTAAAGAGATTTTTTTCGGAGAGCAGCGGCGGAAAATACATTTTCCTTATAGATGAAGCACACAATCTGCTGGAGAGGGGAAGGGAGATGTACAGTGCGGCGCTCTATAAGAACACGTTTTTGGAAATTCGCAGAGAACTAAAACAGACAATCTTGTCAGAAACCTCTAAGCCCGCAAAAAATAAAGAGATTTCCGGACAAATGACATTGGAAATGACAGAAATGTCGGGCGCTGGGGAGGCTGTTGACCAGATCAGTACCAACAGGCTCCATGGGGGCAGGAGCATCCTGATACGTCAGGGCTATGCTTCCAGGATGGTCAGTCATCTGGAGAAATGCAATGAAGAATTGCTGGCGATGAAGCGGGAATGTGACGGCTGGCGGACGGTGGAGGGAATAGACGGCTTTGTGAAGCCGCTGATGCGCCTTCATGCGGCCATGGACGAATACCTGTCGGAGCAGGAGGAAGAGCCGCTGACGGTCAGGGAGCAGCTTCTGGACTTCTATTTTGAAGTCAGTCATTTTCTGGAGATGTATGAGCTGCTGGATGAGCATTATGTAAAGTATACCCAGTCAGGTGAGGATGGAGATTTCCTGATAAAGCTGTTCTGCGTCAATCCCGCGGAAAACCTGAAAAACTGTATGCTGAAAGGGCGCAGTACCATTCTGTTCTCCGCTACCTTTCTGCCGGTCCAGTATTACAAGAAACTGTTGGGCGGGGAGAAGGAGGATTATGAAGTCTATGCGAAATCCGTATTTAACCCTGAGAAGCGCGCACTGTTCCTCGCCAGTGATGTGACCAGCAAATATACCAGACGCTCTGACACGGAATATTATAATATCGCGCGTTATATTGATGAGATCGTGAGGAACAGGCATGGAAACTACATGGTCTTTTGTCCCTCCTATGCCTTTCTGCATACCATTTATGATATTTACATGCAGTATTTCGACGATGGCGGAAAGGTATGCATCCTCCAGGGAGAGTACATGAGCGAGAGTGACAGGGAGGAATTTCTTTCCCGCTTTCGGGGGAATGCGAATTGCGACCTGCAGGCCCACATCGGGATGGAGATCGAGGAGGAAGAGGATATCATCCTTATCGGTTTCTGCGTGCTGGGCGGGATCTTCAGCGAGGGGATCGACCTGAAGAAGGACAGTCTGATCGGCGCCATCATTGTGGGTACGGGACTTCCCCAGGTCTGCAGTGAGCGGGAAATACTGAAAGGGTACTTTGATATGGAGGGAGAGAATGGTTTTGACTATTCCTACCGTTATCCCGGCATGAATAAGGTACTGCAGGCGGCAGGGCGGGTGATCCGCACAGTGGAGGACGTGGGCATCATTGCCCTGCTGGACGAGCGGTTTTTACAGATGTCCTATCGCAGGCTCTTCCCCAGGGAGTGGGAGCATTTCGAGACAGTGACGGTGGATACAGTGGCAAAGCGGGTGGAGCGGTTCTGGGATTCGTGGCTGTAAATGTTCCTTAAGGCATTCCAAAGAAGCGTGCAATGCTCCCCCTGCCGGACTGTAAAGAAAAAGCATTGATTTCCACGAGTTTGACGGGCTTCCAGACATGAGAAACAAGAAAACTATGGAACTGACACGTGGATTGTGGTAAAATGACAGAGGTGTAAATGTGGATAACTCTGTGGATTTGGTGGATTTTTTCTTAAAAAATTGTAAAAAAATGACACAGATATCCATTTTATCCACAAAGGGGTCTTGCAGTTATGCTCTTATGGTACTGACCCGGTCAATGAGAGAACTGCCCCCTGACAATAAAAATGAAACGTGAGAGGAGAACTGTTATGTGGGCATACGAAAGTGTTTTTTATCAGATCTATCCCCTGGGATTCTGCGGAGCGCCTTTTGAGAACGACGGTGTATTGGAGCACCGGATCTTGAAGGTGCTGGACTGGATCCCTCACATGAAGAAACTGGGAATGGATGCGATCTACTTTTCCCCTGTTTTTGAGTCAGATACTCATGGTTACAACACAAGGGATTATCGCATGATCGATACCAGGCTCGGCACAAATGAGGATTTCAGGGAAGTATGTGCAAAACTTCATGAAAATGGTATCAAGGTTGTGCTGGACGGTGTGTTCAATCATGTGGGAAGAGGCTTCGGACCTTTTCAGGATGTGGTGAAGAACCGGGAAGGCTCCCAGTATACCGGCTGGTTTTACCGCATTGATTTCGGAGGAAACTCCAATTATAATGACGGTCTCTGGTACGAGGGCTGGGAAGGCAACTATGATCTGGTGAAGTTGAATCTGCGCAATGAGGCGGTCATCAACTATCTGTTGGAAAGTGTGAAATTCTGGGTGGATGAATTCGGTATTGACGGTCTGCGGCTGGATGTGGCATACAGTCTGGATGAGGATTTTGTGCGCAGGCTGAGAGGCTTTATCCAGGGCCTGAAGGAAGATTTTG
>JAIEKC010000727.1:0-3300 GCA_029064505.1 Acetatifactor sp. | reverse complement strand
TTTTCTCAAGACGCCGCCCGCATACGCGATTCCTCTACGTCTCCCGGGCTCGGAGATCTGTATAATGTACAACATCATTCTACAACGAACTGTCGGTTGAGTGCCGCCTCAACCGATAGTTGGGAGGCAATCCCCTTATGGGATTCCAGCCATCGTAGGGTTTGCTGACATATTTCATTTGGGTGCCCGCGTGCATAAAAAGAGACCACATACCGTATCTCTACGATCCATGGTCTCCGGCTCTGTCAAATGTTTCTGATCGCTTCGAAACCACAGCAATACAGGCAGCGCCTGCAGCCGTAGCGTCACCGCCGCAAACGCTCCCTGTCATCCTCCAAGTAAAGCATCCTGTTATGATTCCAAAGCATTTTTCTTTCCTCTTTTTATGTTTCCCGGTGCTGCTGATAACGGGGTGCGCTGCGGCCCATATCCCGTTCAGCGCAAGATCTTCTCCATGCCCGTCCTGTAAGGTGTCAGCCCGCAGCTCTCATAAAACTTCTTTGCTCCGGGATTGCATTCCCACACATTCAGCGTCACATTATAGCAGCCCTGTTCTTTTGCAAATCTCAGCACATGATCATAGAGCTGTCTCCCTATATGCTGTCCCCTGAGAGACTCGTCCACACACAGATCGTCAATATAGAGCGTCTTGATGTCCGTCAGTATATTGTCATCCATATGCTGTTGGAAAACACAGAAGGCGTAACCCAACACTTTCTCCTGTTCGTCCACTTCCACGAAGATGGGCCTGCTGTCGTCCCGAATGATGGCAAGCAATTCTTCGTCCATATATTTTCTTGTATTGCTTCTGAACAGGTCCGGTCTGCCGTTATGGTGTACCATAAGCACCTGATCCAGCAGACTGTTGATCCCGCTCATGTCCTGTTCCTTTGCTCTTCTGATCTTCATGCAGGTCTCCCGTATACTTTCCATTTTATCTACTATAAAAGTCCCTGTACCATTCCGGTGCCGCGATAGGCAGCTTTCATTTATGATGAAGCACCGGGATGCACGGGAGCTTATTTCTGAACCAGCAGAGACTTTCCCGTCATCTCCCCGGGCTGTTCCTTACCCATGATCTGGATCAATGTGGGAATGATATCCGCCAGACAGCCGCCCTCGCGAAGGGCATAAGCCTCATCATAATTCACCAGAATGAAAGGCACCTGGTTGGTGGTGTGAGCGGTAAAAGGCTCTCCTGTCTCATAGTCGATGAGCTGCTCCGCATTGCCGTGGTCGGCACAGATGAACAGAGCGCCGTCCGCTTCCTTTATGGCTTCCACTGCCTTTCCCACACACTCGTCAACCGCTTCCACCGCCTTGATGGCTGCCTCCTGGACGCCGGTATGGCCTACCATGTCAGGATTTGCAAAGTTGATGATGATCACGTCATATTTATCGGAACGGATGGCCTCACAGAGCTTATCGCAGACCTCGTAAGCGCTCATCTGGGGCTTCAGGTCATAGGTCGCCACATCCTTGGGAGAATTCACAAGGACTCTGTCCTCTCCCTCGTTGGGCTCCTCCACGCCGCCGTTGAAAAAGAAGGTGACATGAGCATATTTCTCCGTCTCGGCAATGCGCGCCTGCTTCATATGGTTTGCAGCCAGCCACTCGCCGAATGTATTGGTGACAGCCACCTTGTGGAACGCCACTTCCTTATTGGGGATCGTAGGATCATAATCGGAGAAGCATACAAAAGTGATATTCTTTCTCGCTCCCCTGTCAAAGCCCTTAAAATCGTCATCACAGAAAGCTCTGGTAATCTCTCGCGCGCGGTCGGGACGGAAGTTAAAGAAGATGATGGAATCCCCATCCTGAACCGTAGCCACCGGCTTGCCGTTGTCCAGCGCAAGGGTAGGCTTTACGAACTCATCCGTCTCTTCCCTGTCATAAGACTGTTGGATTCCGCAGATACCGCAGTTGGCGGTAAGTCCCTCTCCCTTTGTCATGGCATCGTATGCCAGCTTCACGCGATCCCAGTTGTTATCCCTGTCCATCACATAATAACGGCCCATAACAGAAGCGATACGGCCCACGCCGATCTTTTCCATCTCCGCGGTCAGCGCCTCCGCAAACCCCTTACCGCTGGCAGGGGGCGTGTCGCGTCCGTCCAGGAAGCAGTGCACATACACCTTCTCCAGGCCGTTTCTCTTCGCCAGCTCCAACAGACCGTACAGATGTGTGTTATGGCTGTGCACGCCGCCGTCGGACAACAGTCCCATCAGATGCAGGGCACTGTTATTCTTCTTACAATTCTCCACCGCTTTCAGCAGTGCGGGATTTTCAAAAAAGGTTCCGTCCTGGATCTCCTTTGTGATCCTGGTCAGTTCCTGATATACGATGCGCCCTGCGCCCATATTCAGGTGTCCCACCTCGGAATTTCCCATCTGTCCGTCGGGAAGTCCCACCGCCATGCCGCTGGCATTACCCCTGACAAAGGGATATTCCTTCATCAGTTTGTCCATCACCGGTGTCTTCGCCTGGGCCACCGCATTGCCCTCGGTCTTCTCATTGAGGCCGTAGCCGTCAAGAATCATTAATACTACAGGTTTCTTGCTCATAATTCTCTCCTTATCTTTTATATAGCCTCTCGAGATCTTCTCGCAAAATCAGACACAAAGAAATCCGAGAGTCTATTTATATGGTTGCTTACTTACTTTCTTTCCTTCTTCCGTCATACCGTCAACGGTGGCATGCACACTGTTCCGGAAACAGGATCGCAGTTAAGGCAGGATCCGCCCATGGAACTTTCTGTAAAGATCACAATGTCCAGTCCTGAGATTCGATCCCCAGAAACTTTTTATCCCGAAAACCAATGCAGATACCGTGCTCCTCATCGCACCGGTAGAAAAGACCTCCACTTCTGTCTCTCTGCCGAAAAGACTGATCGTTATGGTATCGCTGCTGTTCAAAGCCCTGATCATTACAGTTCCCTTCCTTTCCCTCCCGGTTCCGTCTCTGCTCTGCACTCCTTCCCATGTATCTTCCGGTACATGGCGTATCCGTTCCGAGTCAGTTTACAAACCTCTTTTATCGATAATAACAGCAGTTTCTCGATCTGAACACGCCTGAAAAAGCATTCCATTGGGGAAGCATTTTCCAAACACACCCTAAATATTATACACTTAAAACAATTCTCTTGCAATACTTTGGCAACTGCAAGTCACCCAAAATATCCGCAAAATAAACCTTTCCGCCATTCCATTCATAAATTGAAAGCACGCACGTTTTCACAGCTGATCGGAGAATTTTTCCGGCAGTTTATTTCTGTCAGGTGTTCCCTGTTTCAACGTAAAA
>JAIEKC010000726.1:0-4893 GCA_029064505.1 Acetatifactor sp. | reverse complement strand
TCGCCATCTGCGATATAGATCATATGGGTAATTTCCTGTACGATGGAGGTGATGCACCTGGGGTTGTGGCAGCGGATCACATTTTTGATCTGCCTGGGCAGAACCAGATCCTTCTTCTCCACAATTTCGCCATTCTTGATGACATTTACGGTGATGTTATGATCGATGAATGCCAGGACATCCAGATCCAGTGTGTTGATATCGCATTCCACCTTGAGGATGTCCTTTTTGCCTTTTTTATTGCTGCGTGCATTCTTGATGATCGCTACGGTACAGTCAAGTTTATCCAACTGCAGATGTTCATAGATGGAAAGGCTTTTGCCTGCAGCGATATGGTCTAATACAAATCCTTCTTCAATTTTTCCTACGTTTAACATGGTTGCGCCTCCTGTTCCATTGCTGTTTGCAGTAATTATGCTTCTTTAAGCCAGTTCCAACAGTGTCAGTATCAGTGCCATCCGTACATAGACTCCGTATTGTGCCTGTTTGAAATATGCGGCTCTGGGATCGTCATCCACTTCCACGGATATCTCGTTCACTCTGGGAAGAGGGTGGAGAACCAGCATATCTTTCTTGGCAAGAGCCATTTTCACGGTATTCAGAATGTAGAAATCCTTTAACCTGACATAATCTTCCTCGTTGAAGAAGCGTTCCTTCTGCACGCGGGTCATGTAGAGGATATCCAGATGGGGCATCACATCCTCCAGGCGGATGACTTCCTCATAGGGAATATTCTTTTCTCTCAGCATATCCGTAATGTAATCAGGCACTTTCAGCTCTTCGGGGGAGATGAAGATGAAGCGGATATTGCTGTAACGCACCAGGGCATTGATCAGCGAATGGACGGTACGGCCGAATTTCAGGTCGCCGCAGAGACCGATGGTAAAGTTGTCAAGCTTTCCTTTCATGCTCCGTATGGTCAGGAGATCGGTGAGAGTCTGGGTGGGATGCTGGTGCCCGCCGTCCCCCGCATTGATCACCGGTATACCGGATCTCTCAGCGGCTACCATGGGAGCGCCCTCCTTGGGATGACGCATGGCACATATGTCCGAATAACAGGAGATGATGCGGATGGTGTCGGACACGCTTTCCCCCTTGGAGGCGGAAGAGGACGCGGCATCGGAGAAGCCGATGATCCTGCCGCCTAACCGTGTCATGGCGGATTCAAAGCTTAAGCGTGTGCGTGTGCTGGGCTCGTAGAAGCAGGTAGCCAGAATCTTGTTGTCGCAGGCGTGTGCGTATTTTTCAGGATTCCGTTCAATATCATTGGCAAGATCAAAAAGCCTGTCAAGCTCTTCCGTAGAAAAATCAAGGGGACTCATTAAATGTCTCATCTTAAACCTCTTTTCTGCGCTGTACTTATATTTCTGCGTTACTTACTTGTGAATTGTGCAAATGTTCAGGGCCGGTAGTCGTCCGGGCAGATCACGGGCGGTTGCCGGGCTGTGTATATCAGGCAGTCCGTGCCGACAGCGCAGGGGCGGACTGTATTCTGTATACGATATTTTGTCTGGTACTCCTTTCGACCGGAAATCGAAGTAATGGACAGACTGTTTTTACACAGTATGTCGTTATCCGTCGAATTGTCAGAAAAAAAGTCGAAGAGTAAACTCTTCGACTTTCAATTATTCCTGAAATGTTAATAAATCCTCCACGGTCTTCCTTCTGGGAGCGGCGGGAGATTCTGCGGGATAGCCCATGGGAATGAGGGCAACAAGCTCTCTGTCCTCGGGAATATCCAGTACTTTTGCTGCCTCGTCCTGATCGAACAGTCCCATGATAACGGTGCCAAGCCCCTGTTCGTAAGCCGCGAGACAAAATGCTTCACTGGCAACGCCGGCATCATACATCTGCCATCTGTCGCCTTTTACGGTGGAGAAAGAACCGTCTCTCTCATAACCGGAACGTCCCTTGATCATGGTAACGGCAATGACCATAGGAGCCTTTTCCATGATGGCGCCGTTTCCGGGGAAAAGACTGGTACATTTTGCAAGTTCCGATTTCTTTGCACCCTCCACAGCAATGTAACGGGTGATCTGTGTGTTCTTCCAGCTGGGAGCAAAGGAAGCCGTCTCAACAATCTGTGCCAGCAGCTCATGGGGAACAGGCTGGTCGGTAAAGGATCTGATGCTTCTGCGTCCTGTGATACATTCTTTAGCCGTCATGTAAAATCCTCCAATCATTTTTTTTATGATACCACTTTAGGGAGGGATATTCAATTGAAAACTTTATAAATTTTTGTTGCACACTGCACCTGCGGGAGGAGCTGTCTTTTACTGACGATCCGTGCCTGCGGTGTAAAGACTTTGTTCATCTGCCTGTTTTACCGGCTCTCGCTCACACACAGCCGGGCCCGCCGTTGGATGATATCCACCACCTCGTCCAGAGTCTTCTGTCCGTAAAAGTAGGGTGCGGCTTCCTCGTTGATGATATGAAAGATATTGCTCCAGGACAGGTTTTCAGGTTCCGCGTTTTCCAACAGCTGCCTTACCGCGTCAACGTCCTCCTGTATGGGAACTGTGCCCAATCGCATGGTATACAATTCCCTGGTCAGGGGCTTTCCGTTTTCATCCAACATGATATTCCCTTCCGCATCATACACGTAATCAAGTCCCAGTGCCTCCAGAAAATTCTTTTCCAGCAGATCCTTATGCACAGGTAAGTCCCGTTCGGGTATTGCGTCATCCGTCATCATGAATTCAAGCAATTCCCAGGCTCCTTCCTTGTGCTCGGAGAGGGATGAAATTCCCAGGGTACATTCGCTCACATTGAGCATTGTGCCGCTTCCATATTCGCCCGGATAGCCGATACAGGTGATCTCCTCACCGCCAAAAGCTTCCCGTATTTGGGTATAGGAATATACATCTATGATGTCCCAGGGAGGGTAAAGCAGGATCCCGCCGTTTTCCAGAGTGAGATCCTCGTCCGGAAGCTGTTCTAAGGGAAAGCTGTTGGCAAATTCCAACAGTTCCCGGAATTCCTCCGAGTCAAAACAGCATGTTCCATCCATCCAGTTTACATAGTTTTTCATATTATATTCCAGCAGAACTCTGAGCATCTGGGTTTTGGTACAGGTTTCAAACAGTCTGGCATCCGGATGCTCACGCACAAATTGCTCTGTTTCTTCTATGGTCCATCCCATTTCTTCTCCCACCTGGCTCGTGCGTCCCACAAGGGTTTGCAGAGTAGTGCCGCGGGGAAGTGCGTAGAGCCTGTCGTTGTAGGTGAACTGTTCCAGGGCAGGCGCCAGAAGGTCTTCCCTGTGAAGCACACTGCTGCTTTCCAGATAGCCGGTCAGATCCTCCAGAACGTCCTTGTTCACATAAGTGTCTAAATTGACGTTGTGGTACAGGCAGATCAGATCAGGGCTGTGGCCATTCATAATTGCCATATTGGCCCGGTCCAGCCTTGCCAGCAGCTCAGTCAGATCTCTGCTGCCCTGGCCATAGAGGATAAGTTCTGCCCGGTAATGTTCACTGCTTCTGTTAAATCGGGCTACAAGGGTATCCAGAGCCTGGCCGGACTGATCATGCAGAACCCCTATGGTGATCACTTCCTTCGCCGCTATACCCTCTGTCCCGGGCGGCGCAAGGAAGACCATCCGGCTTTCGCTCCCCGAACCGTCAGATACCGCCAGCAGCATTCCCTCATCCATTCCATGGATGTATGCGACCTCATCGCCGTACAGGTCGGAATCCAGCCAGGTCAGCACTGCTTCAGGAGCTTCCATGCCGGCGCTGAAGCCATAGACCTTTTGAGAATCCATGGTAAGGATATCATACTCCGTTCCTCCGGATAAGGCGCCATCACCGGGGAAAGCGCTGTATATTTCTTCTATGGTTTTTTTCTCGAAATCCACCATTCCCAGAACAAGTTCTCTGTCCGTCCGGCAGGTGACATAGACCACACCGTCCCGGCCGCAGTCCATCCCTGCAAGTTCTCCGGGCACGGTGACTTTTGCCTGCAGGTTTCATGTTTTATCATAGAGGTAAATATTTTCGGTCTGTCCGATATAGATGCGGCTTTCACTGTCCGTGACGGCACGGCGGAAGAGGTTTAAGCCGTCCGAGCCTGACTGCGCCGCCATCTCTGCAGTGATATCCTGCCGAAAGAGCTCACTGCCGCTGACACCGTATTTACACAGGAAATACGATTCCTGATCCGTGTCCGCCCCCGCCCCGGGCCTGCGCAGAATGAAGTATCCGTATCCTTTGGCATCCGTGAAAAAGGTATAGGTGTTTGTTGAAAGCTCTTCCCGGGTTTCAGCATTTTCGTATAGTTCCTGCGCCGGGGCATGGCTCATGCCTTCCGTCAGGTTCTGCCGATAGAACCTGCGCCGGTTCTGTCCGTCTGCGCCAGATTCCATAACGGAATAGTACAGGAATCCGCAATTGAATTCCAGATTGCGGCAGGAGCCGTTTTCGGAACCGGTCATGTCCCGGAAGGAGGGAACATAAATGCTGTTCTGACTTTCACT
Source organism: Acetatifactor sp. (assembly GCA_029064505.1). Taxonomy (GTDB): domain Bacteria; phylum Bacillota; class Clostridia; order Lachnospirales; family Lachnospiraceae; genus Acetatifactor. The sequence goes on along the minus strand of JAIEKC010000726.1, from coordinate 416 downwards.
GCTGCCCGCTGCGTCTGTTTTGTCTCCGGAACTGTTTCCGGTTTCCTTTTCGGTTCCGCTGCCGTTTCCCGGGTGAGCAGTATCTTCACTGCCATGGATACCGCAGGAGACGGTCAGAAAACAGAATATGAAAAACAGGATCGTCAGGAATCTTTTCTTTACATATATTTTTCCGGGCATTCTTAGTTCCTCCTCTTTTCTGAAACATTTTATTCCGCCTTTTATTCTGATTTTAGCAGAATATTTCTTAATAATTAATCGGGAAAGAGTTTAAGAAATGATTAAGGGACTGCGGACCCTGCTGTTGCCTGACGGTTATCGGCAGTGATGAAAGCATAATTCTGCGGACGGCGCGGGTGTGACAGTTCCTAAGCTTCATCGAATCCATTCTGTGTAGAAAGAGAAACAACAAAGAT
>JAIEKC010000725.1:0-1618 GCA_029064505.1 Acetatifactor sp. | reverse complement strand
CATAATTACTATGTGTCTATGGGAAGAGAGACGATCATGAGGGAAGCTTTCGCCAGAGGTATGGACATTGTGTGTTTCGGACATACACACCGTCCTGTGGTGGATGTGGCTGATACGGTGACTGCACTGAATCCCGGAAGTCTGTCCTATCCCAGACAGGAGGGCAGAAGGCCTTCTTACATGACCATGGAATTGGTGCAGGGGAGCGAAGCCAAATACAAAATATATTATCTGTAGCTTGACATAGTTTTAGCGATTCGGTATACTTTAAGAGTATTTTCGGGGTGTGGCTCAGCTTGGCTAGAGCGCCTGGTTTGGGACCAGGAGGTCGCAGGTTCGAATCCTGTCACCCCGAGTAACGCATTATAGCCGTAAATCCATGTTTTTTCTTTGAAAATCAGGGCTTGCGGCTATTTTTATTACTTAAGCGAGGAGGCGGGAGAAAATGCGTTTAAGAAATACTCACAGAAATGAATCTGGTGAGCTTGAAGGAACTGCCTTCTTTCCATATTTTGATAAAGACATTACCGTCATATGCCGCGAAGGTGTGTCTGCCGATTATGTGGAAAAGTGTCTGCAATACCTGGAGGAGGTAGAAAAATCGCTTATTCTCCAGATATGTAAATATGCGGGACTTTTTCTGAAAGATACACTGGAAAACACATCCGTTGGGAAGCTGGAAGATGAGGAAGCGTTTCCATATGATAATCTGTCGGATCTGCTGCAGTATTTTTGTTTTGGTGTATTGTATATAGACCAACCGCCCCGATCCATAGCCGGAGCTTCGGAAATGAATGTTTTGAACCTGAGCGGAGGATGCGACTGGTGGGAGGATGAAGGGCTGCAGTGTCTGGTGAGAAACGGAGAAGTCATTTACCTGGGATATTTTGTGAATGCGAATGTCTGGCGTGTGAAAGATTGTGAGGAAATGGACAGGCAGGAGACAGAACTTGCGGAGTCCCTGATCGGCTGAAAAATAATCAGGTCATTGTATATTTGGTCAATGTCTGCATTTGCGAGATGCGTTGACATCAAACGGAGGTGCTGCTTGTATGGACATGGAACCGAACGGCTATTATATCCTCCTTTTCGAGGAAGACCCGTATCAGGTGTCCGAGGACAGGAAAGTATGATTATCAAAACCATATTCAGACCATGAAAGTGTATCTTTCCATGGGAGAGCCTGACAGGCTGGAGCAGTATTTGGGAGATCTGGGGCAGAGGAGGAATATGCTATGTACAGACAGGATCCTGTGATTGGAAAATCACTGATCGGCAGGCTGGCTATCAGTATCCTGGCGATCTGGCTTCCGTTTTCTGCGGTGGTCATCATTGGAATGGCAGTTCTGAGCAGCCGTATCACAGAGGATACCATTAATAATCAGACAGATAAGGTTAAATATTATTCTGCCATTATTAACGCGGATATTGCCAGGGTAATTCAATCTACGAATCAACTGTGCGTCAACAAGTTTATTGTGGATTTTACCGATACATGGAAGGGGACTATGGAGTCCGGATTTTACAGACTTTATCGTGATGCGTACAGTACTCTGAAGGAGTACAGAGATACCAGTATCTATATCAATGATATCTTTATCTATCTGCCGTATGCGGG
>JAIEKC010000724.1:0-1904 GCA_029064505.1 Acetatifactor sp. | reverse complement strand
CTCCAGACCTAAGGCATTTCTGTTTGATATGAATGCATATATAAAGAGAAATATTATATTTCAACATTATCAATCTGAATTTTCTAAAGAGGGATATTCGTTTGATCATACGGAATTTGTACTGAAAGATGTAACCGGTGCACCTGTCAGTCAGCGAAAAATCTGCATGGTGGCCATACGAAATGACATAACTGAAAGATTCCTTTTTCCATTCCATACAGAATATCCCAGAACATTTGAAGAGTTTCAGGAAAAAGATGTTGATTATACATACAATGTGAAGAGCGAAAAAATCTTATCCGAATGCTCAGACAGTGGCCTTTATGTATGGAAAGGCGGAAAGTACCAGAAAGGCAAGGACATCAACGGCGTTTACAGGATTCCAGTTATAAGATCCGATGAAAGGCTGAGAAGGATTACTCCAAGAGAGCTGGCACGTTTAAAGGGAATTCCCGACAATTATTTTCCTGATGGTGAAAACAGGCAGTGGTTGTACAGTGCTATTTGGGCAGAACCCCATATGAGGTTAATATATCAGCTGGCTAATGAGTTATACAGGACTGTCGGAGATGCTGAAATACATCTCAATACTGCAATTAAAGCAGAAATTCCCCCTGAAAGCTGTAATACAATATCAAAGGAGACATGCATTGTGGAGAGAAGATTTGATGTATTTGTAAGTTCCACCTATGAGGATTTAATTGAAGAGCGGAAAGAAGTCACGCAGGCAATCCTTGAATGTGACTGTATGCCGGTAGGAATGGAAATGTTCCCCGCCTCTAATATGGAACAGTGGAATTTTATCAAAAAGGTGATAGATAAATCCGATATTTATTTGGTGATCATAGCAGGAAAATACGGGTCAGAAAGTACGGATGAGTCCGGCCACAGAATAAGTTATACGGAAATGGAATTTAACTATGCCCTGAAACAGGGAAAACCTGTTTTGGCTTTCCTCGTGGAAAATATAGGAAAACTGGAGAGAAATAAAACGGAAGAAGACTTCTCTAAAATGGAACTTCTCAAAAATTTCAGGGATAAAGTGAAAACAGGCAGACTGATCAAATTTTATAAAAATAAAGATGATCTGAAGGCAAAGGTAATGGGCAGTCTGAACCAGACCAAGAAGCAGATCGACAGCGGCGGCTGGGTGCGGGCTGACGAAAAGAATATCTCCGGATCCGGGGAATTTACAGAGAGAATCCGTCTGTTACAATCCGAAAAAGAAACGCTTCAGAAAAAAGTAGATGAATTGATGCAAAAGGAATATGAGGCTAAATTGATAAATAGGACCATGAACACTAAATTGGATGAAATGTATAAGAATGTAGAAACGCTTGAAAGTCAAATAGAAAACTTTAAATCATATATTAATACCGAAAAGTAAATGATTTTCCGCTTTTATAGGGGTTTATCGTAATGGAGCGGAACTGCCCTTTGATTGAGCTTCAGACAATAAATATGGCGGTCATATCCCCTGTCGGCCAGTACCTGGCTTCCTTCCATATCCTTTACCTGTTCCAGAACAGGGATCGCACAGGTGATGTCATTGCGCTGGCCCTCACTTATCATCAGGTAAACGGAATAGCCATAAGAATCTACTACTGCGTGGATCTTTGTGCTTGCACCTCCGCGGCTGTGGCCGATCCAGATGATGCCGTTAAGGATCACACGGTTGCTTTTTCGTGGCCGTCCCTGTTTATTGGTATTTTCAGGAGGGAGCAGATCAGTGATGCGGTTCCATTCATCATCTGTCAGTTCATATCGTCTCCACATAATAAATCCCCCTTTTTCTTTATTTAGCATGAAAAAGGGAAGGAGAACATTTTTTTGTGCAGTTTTTATTTTTCAAACACGCTCTAGTCCGCATTTTCTCTGATATACGGATATATAAGATCTTATAT
>JAIEKC010000723.1:0-2743 GCA_029064505.1 Acetatifactor sp. | reverse complement strand
ACGGGATTCAGTATGCTGGGGAATATCGTGCCTCTTGTTGTCATACCGGCGCTGTTTACCCTGTCTGCATGGCTTTACTCGGCAAGACTTTCACGGGTGAGTATTGTGGAACTGATCGCGGAGGATGGGGAATAGACAGGACATGGACATATTCATCCGAAATGTGTTATAAGCCGGAGGTATAAACTGATAAACCAATGGAGACTTCCGGGTAAAGACGGCGTGGCTATAATATTAGTGTGAGAAGTACTTCTAAAACTCAGCAGCAGAGGCTGCTTTGTTAAGAAGTACTAAGTCTCACACAGGAGAATGCCTGAAATACGGCATTCTCCGCACCGATTTAAGTCACAGCGAAGCTGTGACATGAGAAAGAAAAGGCAGGGAGGAATCCAGATGAAACGAAAGAGCATTTTAGCAATTTTGATAACAGGCATTATGACGGCGTCCATGCTTACCGGCTGCGGCACGCAGGCGGCGGACACCGCACCGCAGGCTGGGCAGGAGACGGTGGAAGAAGCAGAGCTGGAAGCGGCAGATGCCGGGCAAGATGCGTCGGCAGAGACGGCGCAGGACACGGCGGATACGGAGCGGGAGACAGATGTGCTGATGATAGCAAAACAGGGAATGTTCTCCTCCGGGGGTACGGTGACGGAGCCGGTAGAGGGAGAATATGACCCGACCACAAACTGGCTGGACGAAAGCCGTGCGGGGAATACGGCGCATGTGGATCATGCCAACGTATTTTATCAGATCCCGGCAAACGACAACGGCAATCCGATCGTTTATCTGCACGGTTACGGGCAGTCCCGCATGGGCTGGATGACAACCCCGGACGGGCGTGAAGGTTGGTCGGATCTGTTCCTGAAAAAGGGGTATCCGGCATTTCTGGTGGATCAGCCGAGACGAGGAGAGGCGGGCGCGACTACGTCCATGACGGCGGACGGTTTTCTTGATGCATGGGCTGAGGATTCAAAGGACTATAAACCGGGCGACCAGGCATGGTATACCCATTTCAGGATCGGGCGCGTGGCGCCGGAACGTTATGACGGTTCCCAGTTCCCGGAAGGAGATGAGGCACAGGATCAGTTTTTCCGCCAGATGACGCCAAACACCGGTAATTTTGACCAGGCGCTGGATGCGGCGGCTCTCGGGGCTGTGATGGAAGATGTCTATGAAATGACGGGCAATAAATCCATTTTTGTGACACATTCGCAAGGAGGAGCCGTAGGCTGGGATGTGCCGGTGGAAAATATTTCCGCCATCGTAGCCATTGAGCCGGGCGGAACGCCGGAGCCGGGTTCGGAGCAGTACCAGAAGCTGCTGGAGGCAAATATTCCTATTACTATTTATTTTGGAGATTACATTGACAATGGGCCTGAAGATGTTATGTCAACCGGATTCTGGAAGACGGTTCGCGACGGTGCCGTTCAGTTTGCGGAGAGCTATAACAGTGACGGCGGCGACTGTACCGTAGTCTATCTGCCTGATGAGGGAATTAACGGCAACAGCCACTTTATGTTTCAAGAGATGAATAACGATGTGATTGCGGATCATATTGCCGCATGGCTTGAGAGCAAGGGACTGAATTAGGACGGCCGGAGTTTCAAAAAACAGAAGGGTTTTGGGGAAGAGAATTTATGAAAGGTAAAAAACTGATTAACGGGATAAGCATTGTCTGGGTGTTGAGTAGTCTCGCTTTTGGGTTTTCCGCCTGTGGAAATGCGGAAACAGGCACAGCCCCGGCGGCAGAAACAGGGTCAGCGGCAGAAATAGAATCAGTAGCAGAAACGGAACCGATAGCGGAATCGGAATCAAATCAGGAAACGGAGGAGGGTATGATGGATCAAATGGGGGCAGAGACTGTCTATCTGCGTTCCTCCACGGTGAGGGATGTGATAAATGATCCCTGTTTTGAAGACTTTGGGCGTCTTCTGTTTCCTGTGGACCGTTCTGTTTCGGAGGATATGACTCTGGAAGAAATCAGCAGCGGAAGTGTGTATGTCTGGTATAACTATATTGACCCGGATAAAACCGTGGAAATCATACAGAGTCTTCACGATCACGCGGCGGCAGGAGAACAGGTTTTTTACGATATTTATTCGGAGGAGGAAAAGGAGGCCGATCCGTCAAAGGAAGATACAGGATTATTTTTCTTCCGGGGAAGTCCGGACGAAAAGTTCGCGGTAGTAAATGCCGGGGGCGGCTTTATGTATGTCGGCGCCATGCAGGACAGCTTTCCGCATGCGCTGGAGCTTTCCAAGATGGGATACAATAGCTTTGCCCTGATTTACCGCCCTGATGATCCTTATGCGGATTTGGCGCATGCCATCGGCTTTATTTATGATCATGCGGAAGAACTGGAAGTAAATCCGGAGGACTATTCTCTGTGGGGCGGATCGGCAGGCGCAAGGATGGCGGCAGCGCTTGGGAACGGAGCGGCGCTCTCCTATTTCGGAAGAGAGGATATTCCGCAGGCTTCTGCGGTGATCATGCAGTACACAGGTTACAGCGATGTCTCAGAGATGGATGCGCCCACTTATGTCTGCGTCGGCACCAGGGACGGTATTGCGAACTGGAGAAACATGCAGGCAAGATTGGAAAGCCTTGAGGCTTTAGGTATTCCCACGGAGTTTCATGCCTACGAAGGACTGCCGCACGGATTCGGTATTGGAACCGGTACGGTTGCGGAAGGCTGGATAAACGACGCGGCGGCATTCTGGGAGGCACAGATCAGGTGAGACGG
>JAIEKC010000722.1:0-3966 GCA_029064505.1 Acetatifactor sp. | reverse complement strand
CATAGATATATACCAATCCATCTGTCATACTGCACCTCGAACCAGTTCTTTTGTTGAAACGGGAAGCCGCTCACATGTCCCTGCCCTTCGCGGATATTGTGCCGCCCGCCGAACATGCAGGCATGTTCTTCTCGCTGACGTTCATTATATCACATATTGATCAATTTGGCAAATCCTGGCAGTTTTCTTCCATATCTTCCCCCTCGCCAAGCTCCATTTTGCTGACGGAAACCTCAAACGCCACTCTCTTTTCCACGTTCTCCTCGTCCAGCTTTTTCATGTACTCGCGGCTCTGAATGCGTCCCCAGACCGCACAGCGCTCACCTACCTTGAACTGATTGGCATACCGTGCATTCCTTCCCCAGCAGATACAGGGTATATAGTCGGACTTTCCATAAGGGCGGTTCACTGCCAGCAGCAGATCCGCGATCTCTCTTCCCAGCGGGGTCTTCCGGTAAACAGGCTCCTTGCAGATATATCCGTCCAGGAAGATCTGGTTCGTCTTGGAACTCTCTTCCATCTCTTCGATAAAGCAGATCTCTCTGGCAAAGACGGACAGCACCAGACGGTTTTTATGTTCTTCATGTCTGTTGTAGGAGCGGAACTGCCCTGTCACACAGATCAGCGCCCCCGTATAGTCACCGGTCACGTCAATAAGTCTCTCGGAAACCATCACCGGAATAATGTCATAGCTTTCGCTTAATCTTTTACATTTGACATCTACCATATAAAAGCCTTCTCCAAAGATTTCATGGCTGTAGGAAAAAGCGCTTACAATTTCTCCCATAACCGTTACCTGATTGTTTTCAATTACCTTATCTGTCATTTCTGTTCTCCCTTCTTACGCCTTAAGAATTTTTCCGGTAATACCACATAAAATGAACGCACATGGCTATTAATATTTATACATTATCCGGCCCCGTTTTAGAACCAAAACCCACCGCGCAAATCGCCAAAAAGTGACCTTTTTGTCTTGCGCGCGATAGGAATTAGTGATATACTGTAGCGGTTTGAGATCTGACAAATTTTGCGTTTTCGTTTATTTTTTAATAATATGATCCCGCAGTAAGCCGAATTGTAATTTCATGTAATTTCGCACAGGAAAGGAAGCTGAAGAAATGAGACAGAAAAGAGAAGATGTAAGAAATGTTGCCATTATCGCTCATGTTGACCACGGCAAGACCACTCTGGTGGACGAGCTCTTAAAGCAGAGCGGCGTATTCCGGGAAGGCCAGGAAGTGGCAGAGCGCATCATGGACTCCAACGATATCGAACGTGAGCGCGGTATCACTATCCTGTCCAAGAATACCGCTGTAATGTACAAAGATACCAAGATCAATATCATCGACACTCCCGGCCATGCCGACTTTGGCGGCGAGGTGGAGCGTGTGCTGAAAATGGTGAACGGGGTGATCCTGGTGGTGGACGCTTTCGAGGGCGCCATGCCCCAGACCAAGTTCGTGCTGAGGAAGGCTCTGGAACTAAAGCTTCCCGTCATTGTCTGCATTAACAAGATCGACCGTCCCGAGGCAAGACCCGACGAGGTGGTGGAGGAGGTTCTGGAGCTGTTCCTGGAACTGGATGCAGACGATGCACAGTTGGACTGCCCCTTCGTCTATGCCTCCGCCAAGGCAGGAGTGGCTTCCATGGATGCCGGGGAGCCGGGCATGAATATGGAACCTCTCTTTGAGACCATCGTGAACTACATCCCCGCTCCCGAGGGCGATCCGGATGCAGGCACCCAGGTGTTGATCAGCACCATCGACTACAACGAATATGTGGGCCGCATCGGCGTGGGCAAGGTAGATAACGGTACCATCCGGGTCAATCAGGAAGTCATCATCTGCAACCATCATGAACCGGACAAGCAGATCAGGGTGAAGGTCAGCAAGCTCTACGAATTCGACGGATTGAACAAGGCAGAAGTAAAGGAAGCCGGGATCGGCTCCATTGTCGCCATCTCCGGCATCAGCGATATCCGTATCGGGGACACTCTCTGCTCTGTGGATCATGTGGTTCCCATCCCCTTCCAGAAGATCAGCGAACCTACCATCGCCATGCAGTTTATGGTAAACGATTCTCCCCTGGCCGGTCAGGAAGGAAAATATGTTACCAGCCGTCACATCCGTGACAGACTTTTCAGGGAGTTAAATACGGATGTCTCCCTCCGGGTGGAGGAGACCGACACCACCGAGTGCTTTAAGGTTTCCGGACGGGGTGAACTGCATCTCTCCGTTCTGATCGAAAATATGCGCCGTGAGGGCTATGAATTTGCAGTCAGCAAAGCCGAGGTTCTCTATCACACGGACGAGAGCGGCAAGAGAACGGAGCCTATGGAGCTGGCATACATTGACGTTCCCAACGAATTCTCCGGTGCCGTCATTGAAAAGCTGGGACAGAGAAAGGGTGAACTGCGGAACATGGGAACCATTTCCGGTGGCACCTACACCCGTCTGGAGTTCTCCATTCCCGCCAGAGGCCTTATCGGCTACCGCGGCGAATTCCTGACAGACACGAAGGGCAACGGCATCATGAACACTGTCTTCGACGGATATGCCCCCTACAAGGGAGACATCCAGTACAGAAAACAGGGCTCCCTGATCGCTTTCGAAGCGGGGGAAGCCATCACCTATGGACTGTATAATGCCCAGGAACGGGGTACGCTCTTTATCGGTGCGGGAGAAAAGGTCTACGCCGGCATGGTCATCGGCCAGACCGGGCGAAATGAGGATATCGAGGTTAATGTCTGTAAGAAAAAGCAGCTCACCAACACCCGTTCCTCCAGTGCCGACGAAGCGTTACGTCTGACCCCTCCCAGGATCCTCTCCCTGGAACAGGCTCTGGACTTCATCGACACGGATGAATTGCTGGAAGTAACGCCGGGCAGTCTGCGTATCCGCAAGAAGATCCTGGATCCCACGCTGCGGAAGCGGACGGCCATGAAGAAATAGGCCAAAACAGACGAACCGCTCTTTAAATGACGATGATCTGCTGCTTATACCGACCTTGATAAAGCGTATAAAGAAGCGTCCCTGTGTGACGCAGTTTTCCACAAAATAAAAATGAGACTCTGATCCGTGCATCCGAGTCTCATTTTCATATTATCTCTGTCCGTTTCTTGCCCGCATTCTGCCGGTCACGAGTGTATCAGAGAAAGAACAACAAATTATGACATATTATTTCAATTTATAATAACTTCCCCGCAATTTCCCTTCTTTTCTCAATACCCCTGTCTCAACCAGTTCTCTTAATATTTTCAGTGCGCGGGAATCTTTCACATGCAACAGATTCTGAACTTCTTTGTTTGTGATTACTCCCCTTTCTTCATCTCCGTCATATTCTCTTCGGTCAATGAAGACATCCCTGTAAGTTCCTTTGAATACGGCACATTGAGTCGTTGCCTGCGGAAGGGAATTATTCGTCATAAGGAGAAACGGTTAGCCCCTTCAAATTCAAGCTCTTTCAGCACAAACGAATCCGCCGGTCTGGTGGTTCCTGACACTCGAATATAAGTTCCTTTTTTCCTTTCCCTTTGCGGTAAGATAATACGGCCGCCGGCCTCCCGGCATTATATTCACGACAATTACCACTTTTTCCTCAATGGAAGCCAATGTCACAATGGGAGTTATCATCGGAGTACAACTGTCACAGATTGCCAAAGTGATTCCATCCATAAGAGAAAAGGCACTCTCCTGATTGATTCCAATTCCTTCAGCGTGCCATTTTCCACACCGAATACAATTCTTACGCCACTTCCGTTTGCAAATGCAAGAATTATCTTCTGCCGGCACTGCCAAATTGTATTCATTTTTTCTCCTAATTCAATCACGCTCCCGGCTACTTTGGAAGATTCCTTATCCAAAGCTTCTTTTTCAAACTGTTCCCCTCACTTCTCTGATTCCTTCATGGTTTTTCATATTTCGTCTGTTCTATTATAATTCCATAGTTAAACTCATTATGTACAAT
>JAIEKC010000721.1:0-2401 GCA_029064505.1 Acetatifactor sp. | reverse complement strand
TTTATCGTCGGGATTGCCCACTTATTGCTCTATTTATTTACGAAACCGGAATGGCTTGTAATCTCAGTCAGCCCGCACGATGAATTGTCTCTCAACACAAGTTTGAATGTGGCAGACTATGTTACGCAGACTGTTCTGAAAGCCTTACCTCTATCCTTGCTATGCTGTGTGGTCATTTCCATAGCCTGTTCCTTTGTATTTTCACGGAAGATCACGGTTCCCATAAAACAGATTGGGGCGGTGACGGAACAGATGGCATGTATGGAAAAGGATGCCGCCTGTAAAATCCGCTCAAAAGACGAAATAGGTGTACTGGCAGACAATATCAACCATCTATACCAAAGCCTGCTGTCGGCTATTGAGAGCCTTGAGGTCGAGAAACGGCGAGTAAGCGAGAGCGAGAGGTCAAAGGCTGATTTCCTGCGGGCTGCTTCCCATGAATTGAAGACACCAGTCACTGCACTGAATGCCACGCTGGAAAACATGATACTCGGTGTAGGGAAATATAAGGATTATGACACTTATCTGCCGGAGTGCAGGGAAATGACAGGACACCTCGCAGACATGATTCATGATATCCTTGAAACCTCAAAAGTGGGGATGACTGCAGAGAACGAGGAGGCAACGGAAGTTGACCTGCCAGAGTTGCTTTCCTCATTATGTGAGCCGTATATGCTGATTGCCAGAGCAAAGGGAATCATTTTCAGGCTTGGACTGCCGGACAGTTTTCAAACAGTACTTCCGACACAGTTGTTTGGAAAAGCAGTGTCAAATATTCTTGCCAATGCCGTGGCATACACAGAACCGGGAAGAACCGTTTCCGTATCTTTCGACGGGCGCGATATCCTGATAGAAAACGAGTGTGTCTCTATACCCAAAGAAGCGCTGCAGCATATATTTGAGCCGTTTTACCGCCCCGATTTTGCAAGAGACCGTGACAAGGGTGGGAACGGGCTTGGGCTGTATATCGCAGACACATTATTAAAGACAATGGACATTTCTTACTCATTCCGCCCTATGGAAGAACCACAGGGGATTAGATTTACAATTCATTTATAACAATTTATTGAGAACCATGAATGGGAAAAGCTCTCCGGCAGACAGGGGAGTTTTTTTGATTTCTTTTCAGTTTCACATACGTTTCATACCGGTTCCACATTGGAAATGTAAGATACCGGCGTCAGAAGGAATAACACCATAGTCTCTCGGAATCTCAGGATGCAGAATCAGGTATTGCGGTTAAAATGTATCCGGAAAAGAGGGGGAATCGCCCGGAACGATTTCCGAAAAGCAAATTGATAAGCGGCCTGGAGATTCCGAGAGCCTATCACCAGAAAACGGAGGTATCAAAATGAGGATTATGAAACGGGCGTATCTTTATGTCACACGAAAAAAGGGAAAAAGTATCCTGCTCTTTTTCCTTCTGCTTATCATGGCAACTTTTGTATTGACCGGGCTTTCTGTCCAAAAAGCATCGCAGGAGACACAAAAAAATCTGCGGGAGACTTTAGGCGGCAAATTCTACATTACGGTTGAATTATCGGAAAGCAACCCGTATTTCAGGATAGTTGATGATGGGGAAGGCGTTCTTGACCTTTACACCGAACTTCCCGTTACACAGGATATGATCGATGCCATTATGGAAATAAGCGGCATTGAAAAATATGATGCGTCAGCCCGGACGCTTGTCTCTACAAACCTTACTGTCTTTCCCGGTAATGTTCCTTTGAAAGGGGATATTAATAACAAGGTGTATGCCAGGACTGTTGCAGGCACGGAAGATAACAGCTTTTTTCAGTCCGGGGTAATGGAACTGGCCGAAGGAAACCACATTACGGGTAATGAGGGTAATGTAGCGGTTATCAGCAAAGATATGGCAGATCAGAACAACCTGAAAACAGGCGATTCCATTTCCTTAAAAGCTGATGCGGAAACAGAAGTTAAGATTATTGGTATTTATGAAATCCTTAAACCTGATCCAGTGTTTGAGAGTATTGTCACTTACGAAAAACTGGAGAACCAGATTTTTATTGACACAGATACCTTACAGAACTTATTCGGGGATATGCCGGTGGGGTTTTACGAGGTGGCATTTACCGTGGATGACCCGGCACGGCTTGACAGCATCATGTCAGAAGTGAAAGGGTTATCCGCTATAGACTGGCGGGCTTTTGGAGTTACGGCAGATAACCGGACTTATCTGGATGCCGTTGCACCATTGCAGAATCTGCAGGCTTTGATGTCATCCATAATATGGGTGATCGTATTGGTAAGCACAGTCGTCCTCTCGCTGATTCTTGCCATGTGGGGAAGAAGCCGCATCCACGAAACGGGCGTATTCCTATCACTTGGTATTGGAAAGGCATGGATAATAAGGCAGTATCTCGCAGAGGTTCTGATG
>JAIEKC010000720.1:0-5162 GCA_029064505.1 Acetatifactor sp. | reverse complement strand
ATCAGGAAATCATCAGAATACAGGTGCCGAACCCTGTCGCCCCAAACACCTTGCACAAGTCCGAAAAGAACGCAAGAGAACTTGTTCGCCTGCGTTCCTTCACACTTCCGGATATCTCAGAACTTCCCGTCATGCCGGCAAAGTCGGCAAAAATAACCGACGGGATAATGCTGCGCCTGCATTTCTCTATCCTTTCACAGCCCCGTTTGCCACACCGCTCAGGATCTGCTTCTGGCACACGATATAGAAGATCAGTATGGGGATCAGTGACAATATATAGGATGCAAACGCCAGGTTATAATTGGTTCCGAACTGTGTCTGGAAATTCAGCTGGGCCAAGGGAAGCGTATTCTCACCGGTTCCGGACATGATCACAAGGGGCGTCATCACATCATTCCATGTGCCCAGAGCGGTCAATACCGCCACAGTGGCATGCATGGGTCCCATCATGGGGAAAATAATCTTCCAGTAGGTTTTCCATGTGGTGGCTCCGTCTATACCGGCCGCCTCCTCCATCACCGACGGGATATTTTTCAGATATCCCGTGTAAAGCAGGATGTTCATGGGCATATAGAATACCAGATACAGGAGGATCACTCCCAGCCGGTTTCCCAGCCCCATCTGCGCCGTCTGCTTTACCAGGGGCATCATCAGGATGGAAAAAGGTACGAACATACCGCTCACGATATACAGATATATGATGCGGAAGCTCTTTTTCTGTGCCATATTCCTGCCGATGGCATAGCCTGCCACGGAGTGGATCACAATGGCCAGACCGATGGTCGCCAGCGTGATCAGAAGACTGTTGCCCAGAGAGTGCCAGAAATCCGTCACCTCCATAGCCTGTCGGAAATTGTCAAAACTCCATTTTGCCGGGAAAGCCAGTGCTCCGGCCACATCGTTTGTCATCTCGCTGGGCTGCTTGAAAGCAATGATAAACGCCATATACAGCGGGAAAAAGACGGTGATCGTTGCCAGGATCAGTACGATCGTCAGGACCCAGTTTATTCTTGTATCTTTTTTCATTATAACTGCTCCTCCTTTTTACCGAGAAAAGTCATTTGGAAAATGGATATCGCCACGATCACGAAGAAGAAGATCACGGCATTCGCACTCTGGAAGCCAAACTGTCCGCCGTCCATACCGTTCCGGTAGATCAGGTAGGAGATGGACTCGGTACTCTGGGCCGGGCCGCCCTTGGTCAGGGACATGATCTGGTCAAATACCATCAGGAGATTCTTGGTGCTCAGCACCAGATTGATGGTGATGAAAGGAACCACCAGAGGCAGGGTCACCTTCCAGAATTCCGTCCACTTATTCGCTCCATCCAGCATACAGGCCTCGTATACATCCTGGGGCACCGTCTGGAGACCCGAAATATAGATGATCGTATTCATTGCCACTGCCTGCCAGACACCTACGATCAGCACACCCACCCAGGCAGCCTTCTCACTGGCAAGGATACTGTTCTGCAGCCAGCTGATGTGAAGCGCCGTTCCGGCCGCCGGAAGGATATAGGTGAAGATAAAGCTGAAGATATAACCGATCACCAGACCTCCCAGAACGTTAGGTACGAAATAGATTCCCCGCAGTGCGCTCTTAAAGCGGATCCTGCTGTTCAGCCCCAGCGCCATGATCAGGCTCAGCACATTTACCAGCACCGTTCCCGCCAATGCGTATTTAAAGGTGAACAGGTAGCTCTTGCCCACACGGGCATCGGAAAACAGGTCAATATAGTTACGGAATCCCACATATTCATAAGTACCGTATCCCCGGTAGTTTGTGAAGCTGTATAAAAAGCCCTTGAGCATAGGCAGTGTGTTGAAGGTAAAGAACAGGATCAACACCGGAATGATGATCGCCCAATATGTTTTATCACGACTCGACATCTTCTTTATCTTATTCATCTTGTAACCCCCATTTCCTGCTGATATTGTCGCACTTTTCTGATCAGATCCCTGTTATATCTCTTCCACTCCGTGTCGAAACGCTGCAGAAAGGTATCCACCGCATTCTCGCTCTGGTCCAGCAGATAAGTCTGGATCATGGCATCCACGCTCATTTCACTGGGATAATGGTGATCCTGGTAATCCGCCATTCTGTCATTCTGGATATATGTCCTCATATCCTCCAGTTCCACCGGCAGTTCAAATTCCCCGTTCTTGCAGGCAATTCCGCCCTGATCGTCGAGATAGATCTGTATCGTCTCATCCTCATACAGAAACCGCAACACTTCGTATACGGCTTCCTTATTCTCGCATTCCTTCATCACACAGAACTGAAGGTCAATACCGGAGTTCAAAATATTGTCGGCCTCGTTCTCATTTGCCGGGAATACGAAAGAACCGATATTCATATCCGGGTTCACTGAACGGATCTGGGGAATGGCGTAGCTTCCGATAGTGTACATGGCCGCCTCTCCTCTGGCGAACGCCGTACAGGCATCATTATAGCCGTATGCGTAGGGATTCGGCTCCGCGTAATCCAATAATGCCCTGATCTTCTCCGCCGTTTCCCGGTAGGCCGCTTCGAAGGTGGTGTTTCCCATATTCACCTGGTTACAGGTATCGGAATCGGAAAGCCCTACCGCCAGCGCATTCCAGGGCGCAAGGCAGGTCCATGTGTCCTTGTAACCCAGATACAGAGGCTGAATGCCGCTGTTCTGTATTTCTTCGCACAACCCGAGGAACTGGCTCCACGTCTGGGGCACCTCCCATCCGTGCTCTTCAAACATATCCTTATTGTAAAGAATTCCTGCGGCATTGGCTGCATAGGGAAGGGCATAATTGCCTTCTGTGGGAATAAATTCCAGTTCCTCCAGCATATCCATGTAGGACGGTTTTACATCCGCGATCCCATCGAAATCGGAGATATCCAGGAACAGATCCGCATCCAGGAAATTGGAGTAGTTACTGTCTCCGCCGATCCCAACAATATCCGGATAATCCTCTCTGACAAAGCGGGTCTTTAAAATCGTCATGGCTTCGTTGGGGGATTCCACCGTCAAATAGATGTCATCATGGGTTTCATTAAAGCGTTGGGCAATCTGCTCAAATGCCGCAACGGCCTCGGGCTTGTAGGAGACCAGCTCCACTTCCACTTTCCCGTCTGCCCTCTCCTGTCCGCAGCCTGACATGCCTGCCGCACCGAGCGCTGCCGTCATGGCTGCCAAAAAAACTTTTGCGATCTTCTTTTTCGCCATAATATCCTCTCCTATCCAATTGCTGCAAGCAGCAATTTATACTGTTTACAACATTATGTACTGCTGACATCAACCTGTACCGGCTGCTGCTGTTTCATAAAGTGTTATGTGACATTTCCCAGCTGAGTTCTTACATGTTTTTTACACTTTATTTTTAGTATATTTAGTTTAACATACCAATATGCTACCTATAAATATCTGCATTTTTGAACTTTTATACCAAAATACTTTCTTTTGTGGTATAATGCAATTTAAGGACGCATTTTGGTATATTTTAACAGGAGGCAGAGATGAGCGATTGGCTTTTTTCCATTTTCCCAAACGAGAATTTTATCGACCTAGGATTGTATCAGTATGGCTGGGAACATTGCAGCCCGTCCCATTCCTTCGGTCCGGCATCCAGAAACCATTATCTGTTTCACTATGTTCTCTCCGGCACCGGAACCCTTATGGCGGATGATGCCAAGGGAAGGACACAGAATTATTCGATCAAGAGCGGGGAGGGATTTCTGATCTTTCCCGGTCAGATCACCACTTACATAGCGGATCAGAAACTTCCATGGGAATACGCCTGGATCGAATTTGACGGGCTGAGGGTCAAGGAGGCGCTGGACAGAACGAATCTTTCCAGAAATCAGCCGGTCTATCACTCCCACTCCAAGGAAGCGAGAGAAAAGATGGCCAATGAGATCATGTACATAGCGCAGCATTCCAATGAGTCTTCTTTTCATCTGATCGGGCATCTGTATCTCTTTTTCGATTACCTGATCCGGTCAACCAAGTCCGCCGCTCCCGTCGGCGGCAGCAAGATGAGTGATTTCTATATCAAGGAAGCCATCAACTATATTGAACAGAATTTTCAGAATAATATAACTATTGAAGACATTGCATCCGTGTGTGGGATCAACCGCAGTTATTTCGGGAAGATCTTCCATAAATCCGTGGGGAAATCCCCTCAGGAATTCCTGATAAATTACCGCATGGTAAAAGCCACGGAACTGCTGAAGCTGACTTCCCTGTCCATCGCGGATATCAGCTCCGCGGTAGGATATGAAAATCAGCTCCACTTTTCCCGTGCCTTTAAGACAATATATGGTGTTTCACCGCGCAACTGGCGGAATCAGAATAAATAAGCCGGCACAAACGAAGACCCGGCAAAGCGATAGCCGGGTCTCATGTATCGTTACTTATGTACAGCCGTCATGAGCAGTGCTCCCAGCACCGCACCCGCGGTATTCAGGATCAGGTCATCCAGCTCCGAGATGCCCGTTCCGAAGAGGTACTGCATTGTCTCTATGAACAGGGACAATGCAAGACCGAGCAGCGCCGCCCACAGGATCCCCCTTTTTGCATTTCTGTATCGCGCGTACATGCCCAGGGGCACAAACCATATCAGATTTCCCACAAACAGATAGATAAAACGATCCCAGTCGCGGGTCCGGATCAGCGGAATGTAAGCCTCAAAGAGATTCAGGCTGATCTCTCCGTCAGAACAGAAAACGTGAGTGCCGAACCCTCTGCGGAACACCGTGATCCTTAAGAGCACTGCCAGATAACCTGCAAACAACAGGCGCAACCAATATTTCCTTTTCATTTTCATTAAAGTGCGCCTTTCCATTATCCCGGATAAGTCTGGAGCGTGTGCCGGAGCATTTTTCAAACACGCTCTAGTACGCCTTAAAATTATATCTGTGGGGTATTTCCTTATCTTCGCCATACAGGCTCCGGTACAGCTCGCTCCATAACTGCGCCAGGGAGTCTTCCCCTTCGCGGATGTCCTCCATCTCAAGGCCTCCGTTTCGCTCCAGCCCCTCATAAGCCTCCCTGTCTTTTCCGAGATGATGCAGCGAGCTGATATAATAATACCGGAGTTTTGAGATCTCTCTTTCCTCCTCACCCAGTGTCCCATAGAAATCGCAGAGCAGCTGATCCGCACCGCACAGGGAAAGAAGTTTAAAGC
>JAIEKC010000072.1:0-10343 GCA_029064505.1 Acetatifactor sp. | reverse complement strand
CTGCATGAGTCTGTAAACGTCCGCACCATACGCGTCATCATTCTTCTGCTCGTCCAGTATCAGACAGAAATGCTCCTCCCCGTCGCCTGTATCAAGAAAACAGGAATCCCAGGTCAGTCCCAGCGCCTCATATCCCTCCGCAAGACAGCAGTCCGCCAGCGCCTGAGGATAGTCATCGACCAGCTCTCCGCTGATATAGTTCACTGCTACCCTGATATCTTCCCTTTCAGCATCCGTATAAAGTGTCTGCCAGCCCTCCTCCACAGGATAGAACCCCCTTTTATACCGGTCCGCCAGATAATCAGCCGCCACTGCAGGTGTTAAGGACGTCCTTCTTCTGAAAAACAGACCTGCCCTCTCATACAGGGTATAGCTTACGGAGTTTGGAAAGCTTTCCGATACTACGCTCACCAGCCCTCCTCCCAGATAATGATCCTCATTCGTAGATAAAAGGATGATCAGAAGCCCGAGAAAGAACCAGATCATACCAAGCAGAGCCGCCACACCGCCGATCAGCCTTACCAGCCATCTTCCCGCCGTCTTTTCCTGAAAGCGCTGCCACAGCTTCCAGACAGCCACTCCGGCGAACCACAGAGGTAATGCCAGAATACAAAGGCATTTACCGATACTTTCCACCCAAAACCGGTATTCCAGCCCTGCAAGAGGTAATAAAACGGTTCCCGCCAGATACAGGAGGATCAATCCCCACAGGATACCGCTGACAATACATATACATTTTGTTGATGCTTTCATTCTGACCTCCACACCAAATCCCACACAGCAAACAATATCTGATCTTAACATAAATCGTTTCCGAACTCCCTTTCAACCGTCTGCGCCGCCTGAAATGAGATTCGGAAATTCAGATGCTACAGCCCGTTCTGGCACACAGCTCTCACCACACCGGCTGCATGTCTGACGGAAACCGAACTGTTCTTCATATAACAATATAACATGAATAACAGTTGTTTTTCCCAAAGAACTTCTTAAGATTTTACAAAACCAGATAATCATTCCGCCTTCTGCATGTCCTGCTTTGAGGCATTTGGGGAGGCCAGGTCGTGACAAACATCCGTCAGAAAGCAATTTTCAGATACGCTCTGAAAATCCATAAGATCTACAACAATATTTTGCTCAGGCGTGCATCTGTCCGCAACAGTTCCTTCGCCTTCTCGCGATAGACTTCCTCGTGAAGATAGGTATGCCGGAATGGCTTGACAGAAGGCGCCATATCGATGGCACTCTCAAAGTCGCTCCGCCGCATCTGCAGCGTACTCACATAATCCCAGAAGCCTGTCCGTGTGAATATGGTATCCACCCTCTTATACCGGTGATCCTGCACCTGACTCATCAGATAGGTGGCGATCCCCACCTGTACCCCATGAAGCTGGGGCTGTTCCAGCAATTTGTCCAGTGCATGGGAGATCAGGTGCTCACTGCCGCTGGTAGGAGCGCTGCTCCCGGCTATCTCATTGGCGATCCCGCTCATGGCAAGAGAGTCCAAAAGCTCCCTTATGAACAGATCTTCCTTTATGCTGTTAAAGGGTGTGCGGACAAAGCTGTTCACTGCCTTCTTGGCGATCATCATGGCAAAGTCATTAACCTCCGCGCGGCCGTGGTCTCCTTCGTATTTCCAGTCATACAGCGCAGTGATCTTCGCCACCATATCTCCGATACCGGAATACAGGAATTTATCCGGGGCACTTCTGATGACCTCCGTATCCACTATAATGCCGTACGCCAGTCCGGCAGGCACGGACTTACGCCGTCCCCCCACGATCAGAGACGCGCTGGAGGAAGAAAAGCCGTCGCTGGAGGCAGACGTGGGAACACTGATAAAGGGAAGGTTCAGCAGATATCCGCAGTATTTAGCCGCATCGATCACTTTTCCGCCTCCCAGTCCCACCACCGCCTGTGTCTTGTTCGGCATGGAAAATGCCAGACCGATCAGGTCGTCTATGCAGACCGTATCCATCTCCTGATACTCCAACACCTCCACTTCCGCCCGCTTTAAGGATGCCATGACCCTGTCGCCGAACATGTCTATGAGTCCGTTCCCGAACAGGATGACCACCTTGGTCAGTCCCAGCCCTTTTAAATAATCTCCCGTATATTCCAAGGTACCTGCTCCTATTTTTAACAGGTTCGGAATATTGATTTCGCTTACCGCCTTCTTTCCCATAATCTGCTTCTCCTTCTATAAATATAACTCGATTTCATTATAGACAGGATTTATGGGAAATACAACCATTACAATGCATCTCTATACCACATCTTTCGTTTCATGCATGTGCACACAATGCATTTTCTACTTCCGCATAATACCCCCATAAACTAGCGTGCAACCGGCGGAAAGCCGGCCGCAAAGACAGGTGCAAGGGAGTTTCCGAAAGGCTTTTTATTGATTCAATAATTTTTCCACGGAAACAAGCTTCACACAGAGTATAAATATCTTCGTGGCATCCGCCATCTCCTCCGGTGTGGGGAATGTGGGCGCGATACGGATATTGGAGTCCTCCGGATCCTTTCCGTAGGGATATGTGGCGCCTGCACCCGTAAGTACCACTCCTAAAGACTTGCACTTTGCGACTATGGCCTTTGCACACCCCGGCATGGCATTAAAGGAAATGAAATATCCTCCTCTGGGCTTGATCCAGCTTCCGATCCCCGTTCCCGTAAGTTCCGCATCCAATGTGTTGAGTACCGCCTCGAATTTCGGACGCAGGATCTCCGCATGCTTCTTCATATGAGCGTTCAGACCGTCTATATCTTTGAAAAATCTGGCATGTCGCAGCTGATTGATCTTATCATGTCCGATGATCTGCACATCCATGAACTTATGAATATACTCCATGTTCGCTTTCGAAGTGGCGATGCACGACACTCCGGAACCGGGGAAACTCACCTTTGAGGTGGACGCAAAGATATACACCATATCAGGATTCCCGGCCTTTTCACACTCTTCCAGAATATTCAGGATCTCATCCCGGATATCATCATAAATATGGTGGATGCAGTATGCGTTGTCCCAGTAGATCCGGAAGTCCTCAGCCTTCGGCTTCAGATTGGCAAACCGTCTCACCACTTCGTCCGAGTACGAGATGCCCGTGGGATTAGAATACTTGGGCACGCACCAGATCCCCTTTACCGCATCGTCATTATTTACATATTCCTCCACCAGATCCATATCCGGTCCGTCTTCTCCCAGCGGAATATTTATCATTTCGATCCCGAACATTTCCGTGATCTTGAAATGCCTGTCATATCCCGGAACGGGACACAGAAACTTAACCTTATCCAGTTTGCACCATGGTGTGGAGCCATTGACACCCTTGATCATGGAGCGCACCACCGTATCATACATAATGTTCAGGCTGGAATTGCCGCACACGATCACATTGTCCTTGGGGACGCCTATCATATCGGCCATCAGGCGCCTGCACTCGCCGATACCGTCCCAATCGCCGTAATTTCTGGTATCATTTCCCAGAAAAGTACGCATATCCGCCTGGCTGTTTATAACATCCAGCATCGGCATGGATAATGTCAGCTGGGAAACTCCCGGCTTTCCTCTCGCCATATTGAGAGAGAGACCTTTCGCCTCCTCCGTCTTAAACTCCTCCTCCAGACTGGCTTTCAGTGTTAACAGTTCCTCCCGGCTCATGTCCTTGTACGCTTTCATAATAATTCTTTCCCTCTTTGTATTGTATTTTATTTTATTTTATTTTAGTCTCCCGAAATCTTCTTTGCACCGACCGCTTTCACAAACAGCACAAAGGGGATTCCAACAGCCTATTATTTTGAATATAATTCCCAGACGTCAATATTTTTTTCTGTTTTTCAATTCCTCATACAACAGACGGTAATTGTCATACCGCATTCGGCTGATCCTGCCCTCCACCACCGCATCCTTGACGCCGCAGACAGGCTCATTGATATGGGAGCAGCCCCCAAAACGGCAATACTTTTCATACTCCGCATACTCAGGATAGTACCTTCCCAACTGCTCCTTCTCCAGATCAAACAGGCCCAGAGAACTGAATCCGGGAGTATCCAGTATATAGGTGTCCGCCCCTGCAGTGATCAGCTCCGTGTGTCTGGTGGTATGCTTTCCGCGCTCTATCTTCCTGCTGATCTGTCCTGTCTCCATGGCGACACCCGACTGCAGACAGTTGACGATAGAAGACTTTCCCACACCGCTGGGGCCTGCCACGGCAGTCGTCCGGCCCTGCAATATCTTCTTTAAATCCCCAATGCCCCTCTGTTCCCTGGCACTGACGGAAATGGTCTGAAAGCCGCAGGATTCGTAAATTTCCCGATACCGCTGTCCGTCATCCTCCTGATCCAGGTCCTGTTTATTAAAGCAGATAATACAGTGGATTCCCTGCTGCATCATCATGATCAGAAAACGATCCAGCAGATTAAAATTAGGCTTTGGACTGACAATGGAAAAAATAACCAGCGCCTGATCGATATTTGCCACCGCAGGACGGATCAGCTCACTGTGCCTTGGAAGAAGCTCTCTGATATTTCCCAGATACTGCTCCCCGTCCAAAACATCCATTTCCACATTGTCGCCTACCAGCGGCTTCCGGTTATCCTTCCGGAAGACGCCCTTTGCCTTACACTCATAGATTCCCGCTTCCGCGTCCTCTGTATTTTCTTCAAAGACATGGACGTAGTAAAAGCCCGCTATTCCTCTGATGATCTTGCCACGCATCTGCTATTCCACCGTAAATTCCACTCTTCTGTGCACCACCTTCTCCTCCTGCGCTCCCGGAATCGTCTCCCCCGTCTCGGGATTGATGGTAGGCTCCCCTGTCACTGTGTAGACAAGCGTCACCGTTCCCCCGGAACACTTAATTCCGGAGACATTGGTTGACACAGGGAAAGCAGCTGTCGTGGTCTCCAGCAGCACCTGCTCATTATCCGCGATCAGTGTCACTATCACAGGAGTGCCTGACACATAGTCGGGGGCTTCCTCCCTGGTGGGCGCCTCAATACTCGTGTTGTATCGATAGGTATTGGTCTCCGGTCCCTTGCTCACTCTGATATCCAGAGTCGTACCCGGATCCACGTAGGAACCATGAGAAAAGCTCTGATAACAGATCTGTCCTTCCGGATATTCTGAGCTGAACACATAGGACACACTGCCTATCTCCAGTCCGGCCTCCACCGCCGTGACCGTGCCGTCCTCCTCCGACATCCCAATCAGATTCGGCACATAGAGCTTGACTTCCTCCCTGCCGAGACTGACCGTCACTGTAATATTGCTGCCCTGAGGCGCCTTAGTGCCTGCCATCGGCGACTGGGAGACGATCACTCCCTCCTCTATGGTATCGGAATATCCCTCCATCTTCGTCACCGCAAATCCAAGGGAAGTAAGACTGTTCTCTCCTTCCTCAAAAAGGCTGTTCACCACATCGGGCACTTCCACCCCGGAGGGACCCGCGCTTGCAGTCAGTACCACCGTACTTCCTATTGCCAAATCGTCGCCGGTTCCCACATTGGCGCTGATCACCACTCCCGCATCTATGGTGTCAGATTCCTCATACTGCACCTCCGGGCGGATTCCCAGATTGATCAGGGCATTCCTTGCGTCCTCCACATTGATTCCCTTTACATCAGGCATTTTCACATACTCTATGGAGGAGCTCTGGGAGGAAGATTCCTCATCGGTGATAATAGGGCTGCTGGGGGTCTTATCATCTCCGCTGCCGTCAAATACCTTGACTGCCAGAATGATGATAATGATGCAGATCACAATACCGGCAAGAATAGCCAGTACCGTAGTCACCCTCTCCACCCGGGGATTGTAATCGTACTCTTCCTCCTCCTCTTCCTCCAGCTCGTCTCCCTCATACATGGCTTCCGTGTCGGACAGAAGCCGCATGGAGTCCTCCGAAGGCTCCTGATAGACGGTTCTCCGCTTGATCTGTGCCATATCATTGTCTGTGATCATACGGGTTCCGCCGTCGAAATCCGGGTCATTCTGTACCACGAAATCATCATCCGGATTAAGCAAAGACTGCTTCAGATCGGCAAGCAGCTCCGGCATGTTCTGATAACGCCTGTCCGGTGACTTCTGACAGCATTTTAAAACAATGCTTTCCACGCTGCCGGGAATCTCCGGAACAAATTCCGCCGGGGAGGGCATCTCCTCCTGAATATGTTTGATCGCTATGGCTACCGTGGTCTCTCCGTTAAAAGGCACTCTGCCGGTGAGCATCTCAAACATGGTGATCCCCAGAGAATAGACATCGCTCTTCTCATCGCTGTAGCCACCCCTTGCCTGCTCCGGTGAGGTGTAATGTACCGATCCCATGACATTTGAGGTAATGGTATTGCTGGTAGCTGCCTTGGCAATACCGAAATCCGTCACCTTTACCTTCCCGTCTTTGGATATAATGATATTCTGGGGCTTGATGTCCCTGTGAATAATGTGGTTATTGTGAGCCGCCTCAATACCCATGCTCACCTGAATGGCGATGCTCACCGCCTCCTTGTAGGAGAGCCTGGCCTTTTTCTCGATATATTTCTTTAATGTGATGCCCTCTACCAGCTCCATTACAATATAGTAGATATTATTCTCTTCGCCCACATCATAGACATTGACAATATTGGGGTGCATCAGACCTGCCGCAGCCTGCGCCTCAATACGGAACTTGGACACAAAATTGGCATTCTCACTGAATTCCTGTTTCAGAACCTTGACCGCTACAAAACGATTCAGTTTGTGATCTTTTGCTTTATATACATCTGACATGCCGCCGGTTCCGATCTTTTCCAATATCTCATACCGGTCTCCTATCATCATTCCAATCTTGATCATACATGTTCTCCAATCTATATTAAACGTATCCCGATTACAACAGCCGTTACAGTCATACCCTGAATAAGAACTTTGGGTGCCCCTTCAGCCGCCGGCTGTTCCGAATATGAACTTGTCGCACCGCATCTGACACAGCTGACACTATGCAGATAACGGATCTATCAGGATAACGCTGATATTGTCCTTGCCGCCTTTTTCATTGGCCGCCCTGACCAGCTCCTCCGCTTTCTCAACCATATCTCTGGATTCTTCCAGAATCATTCGGATCTCTTCATCCTCCAGCATATTGGTCAGGCCGTCCGTACACATTAGCACGATGTCGTTGTAATCAAGCTTTACCGTAAAGAAATCCGGTTTCACGGCATCATCCGCACCCACGGCCCTGGTAATGATATTCTTATCCGGATGGTTGCGTGCTTCCTCTCTGCCGATTCCGCCCATGCGCACCATTTCCTCCACCAGCGAGTGATCTCTGGTAATCTGCCGGATCTCCCTGCGGTTCGCAATGTAGAGCCTGCTGTCGCCCACATTTGCCACCTGAAGAACATCACCGTCACAGGTCGCTACCACCACCGTAGTTCCCATTCCTTCCAGATCAGGGGATTCTTCCGCACATTTGCGTATCAGTGCATTGGCTGTCCGGATGGCATTGTCCAAAACAACAATCGCCTCTGACTCCTCCGACTTCCGGATTTCCTCCACTATGGTCTCCACTGTGACCTTGGAAGCATAATCCCCCGCCTTGTGTCCTCCCATACCATCAGCTACAATAAATACATTGGGCAATTTGCCCACAGGCTGTTCCGAAGTATAGACAAAGTCCTGATTTAATTTTCTCTTCTTACCAATATTGGTTATGGAAAAGGTCTTAAGCACGTCCATCTCCCTCCGAATCCTGCAGAGAACCGATATGTCTGCGTCTCAACTGTCCGCAGGCGCCGTCAATATCCCTGCCCATTTCCCTTCTTATAGTACCATTAATTTTGTTTTTTTCAAGCATATTTTGAAATGTCCGCACCCTGCCGGCCTCAGACTGCACATAATCGCGCTCTTTGATGGGGTTCACCGGTATCAGGTTGATATGGCAGTTCAAAGGCTTTGCCAGCATCGTCAAAAGCTCCGCGTCTTCCCGCGTATCATTGACGCCTCCCACCAGGCTGTACTCAAAGGTGATACGCCTTCCGGTCTGTTCGAAATAATACCGGCAGGCGTCCATCAGTTCCGCGATAGAGTAGCGGTTGGCAATGGGCATGAGCTCTCTGCGTTTCTCATCCGTCGCGGCGTGAAGGGACAGGGCCAGTGTGATCTGCAGATGCTCCTCCGCCAGCCGCCTCATTTCCGGGACAATACCGCAGGTGGACACTGTCACATTCCGCTGGCTGATATGCAATCCGTTTTCATCGGTCAGCAGCCGGATAAAGCGCAGCAGATTATCATAATTATCCAGAGGTTCCCCTGTTCCCATGACCACCACATTGGAAACCCTCTCCCCCGTCAGACGCGTAATGGCGTAGATCTGATCCAGCATCTCAGAGGGAAGGAGATCGCGTTCCCAGCCGTCCAGCGTGGATGCACAGAACCGGCATCCCATGCGGCATCCCACCTGGGATGAGATGCACACGCTGTTTCCGTGCCTGTATTTCATCCAGACACTCTCCACCACATTCCCGTCGGAAAGCTCAAACAGAAACTTTTTCGTACCGTCTGACCGGGACTCCTGGATCCGTAATACTTTAAGCGACGTATAAGTATACCACAATTCACAGTTTTCCCGCAATACCTTAGAGAGATTCGTCATCTCCCCAAAGTCTTCCGCCAGCTTCACATGCATCCACTCATACATCTGTTTTGCCCGAAAAGCCTTCTCGCCTCTGGATTTCAGATCTTCCTGTAACTCGGTCAACGTCATTGATTTGATGTCTTTTTTCTCTGTCACAATGTTTTCATCCGTTCTTACTATTCTTGTTTCAGTGAGCAACAACTGTTTCAATAACATACGATACTATTTCCTGCGGAATTTCGCGAAGAAAAAGCCATCGCATTCCATATATCCCGGCAGAAGCCGGATACATGACGCCTGTTCTTTCTCTGACAGGTGTATCCCGGTCTCTTCCTGTGTATGTAACTCCTGCCGCTTCCGCAATTCTTCCTGTATCTGCTTTCCCTGACAGGCATGCATTTCCTCCGGATCCTGATTCCCCTGACGGGCATGCATTCCTTCCGGATCCTGTTTCCTCTGGCAGGCATGCATTCCTTCCGGATCCTGTTTCCCCTGACGGGCATACATTCCCTCCGGATCCTGCACTCCCTGCCGTATCCGGGACTCCAGTGTCCGCTTCTGTTCCCATAATATCCGGGGTAGCGCATTTTCCAGAGAGACCGGTTCAAAGGGAAGCTCTTCACAGATATATTTTACCATGGCTTCATTTTCCCCGGAATGAATGGTACAGGTACTGTAGATCAAAATTCCTCCCGGCTTAACATAACGCCAGCTATTATCAACGATCCGCCTCTGCAGCGCCATCAGGTTCTCAAGCCCCTCCGGTGTCACATGATACTTGATATCGCGCTTCTTTCCCATAACGCCGAGCCCGGAGCAGGGCACATCCATAAGCACTATATCCGCCTTCTCCTCATATTCCCCGTCGAATTCCGTGGCATCAAAGACCTGCACCTCTACATTCTGTGCTCCCATGCGACGGATATTTTCTTCAATAACAGCTGTTTTTCTGTCGGAAATATCCCGGGCGATCACACGGCGTGCCTTCTCTGCGGCGAGAATGCTCTTTCCGCCCGGTGCGGCGCAGATGTCCATGACCAGATCAGCATCCCGGATCTGCGCCGCTTCCACTGCCAGCGCAGAACTGACATCCTGAACCGTAAATACCCCTTCCTCAAAGCCGGGGAGCCTGCTGACATTATCCCCATGTTCCATAAAACAGACATAGGGCAGATAAGCGCTTTCCCTTACCTCCGCTCCCGCCTGTCTCAGCTTTTCCATCCATTCTTCCCGCTGCCGGTCCGACAGTCCGGATGAAAAGCGCAGGGATACGGGATGTATCCGCATCATTCCCTCCAGCATCCTTTCCGTCACTTCCCGCCCATACTGAGAAAGCCAGAGCTCCACGATCCGGACCGGCATGGAGTATTTCACGGAGAGAAACCTTACAGGTTCCTTTCTGTCATCCGGCAGGGAAATCTGTCCCTTCCGATTGGAAAGATTTCTGAGCACACCGTTGACAAATCCCTTCAGATCACGAAAGCCTCTCTTCCCGGCAAGCCTGACCGCCTCATTACACACCGCGCTGTCCGGTACCGCATCCATATATATGAGCTGATATGCACTCATCCGCAGAAGACACCGGATGAGAGACTTCATCTTTCTCACCGGCAGTTTGGAGAGCTGATCCAGATAATAGTCCAGCTCGATCTGCCGTTCAATGGTTCCCTCTGTCAGACGCTTGATAAAGGATCTGTCCCTGCCGTCGAGATAATTGTATTTATCCAGCAC
>JAIEKC010000719.1:0-11897 GCA_029064505.1 Acetatifactor sp. | reverse complement strand
TCAACACCTCCCCCCGCGACCGCTCTCGATAATATTTTTATACCGACGCCGGCGACCGCTCTGTCGACAATAATAACACCGGCAGCGGTGACGGCTCAGGCGACAATAATAACACCGGCAGCGGCGACAGCTCAGGCGACAACAGTAATTCCGGTGACAACGACGATGCCGAAAGCAGTAACGATTCATCCGCTCCGGATTTAGGAACGGAAATTGCGAATGCAAAGAGCGGAGATACGATCAAAGTGACCGGTGTAACCGCCCTGTCCAACGGAGAAATGAAAGAGCTGTTAAAGCAGAGCAACGTGACATTGGTAATGGAATATACCTATGAAGGTGTAAATTATGTTGTGACAATCCCTTCAAACGCGGCTATGGACAACAATATTCCCTGGTATGGACCTCTTTATCTGGCAGCACATTATGGAAACAGCGCACCTGTCAATGGTGCAGCCGGCTCCACCTACACTGTACAGTCCAGGGATACCCTTTCCAAGATCGCCCGCTCCAACGGCATGACGCTTGCACAGCTGGCATCCAAGAATCCTCAGATCAAAGATTTAAATCGCATTAATGTGGGACAGCAGATCAATCTGAAATAGAAATCAGGCGGAGCAGACAGTCAAGGCTGTCTGCTCGTAACAGTTAAGCCTTTCGGCTGAACCGACAGGCATGAAAGTTGTCCCATGTTTCACTTGCCATTTCCCGTCCGCGGCTCATAATAATTTATGGAAAAGTACTACAGCTTCCACGAACAGACGACATCAAGACCATAAACAAAGTAAGAAAGAGGAATGTGAAACGATGAAAGTCAAGTCCGGCAAAGTAAGAAACCGGGCAAATACCGACATGATAAGGAGATTATAAAATGGGCTTATTCAACAAATTTACGAAAACAACCGGCGGGGCAGAAAGCAATGCCGCAAATCCGGAGGGATTTATTGTTCTCGCACCCTCTTCCCACATGGTGGAAGATGAAATTTACGGAGATAAAGCAGAAAAGGGCGACTATACGGTTTATCGCATGTCCTTTCAGATAAATGACTCCTTTAAGGAAGCTAAATCCCATGCCGGAGAAGTGGAAATGTTACATACTTATGCGCCTGAATCCGAATATGGCGAAGAGGGTTCCTATCCATATCTTGCGATCCAGATTGACGATCCCGTATACACGGCTGTGGAAGAATTCAAGGAAAAGGGAACTTTTTCAGGCGCCATGGAGCTGATACCGCTTTCAGGGAAATTTTATTTTAAAGCCAAGATGGAATATTTCGGACATATCATGTATTTTTACGGAATGGACCGCTGTGACGGTTACTGGAAAAACAGTGGCCTCTGCATGGTTTATCCGAAGACATGTACAGGCACAAAAGACGAACAGAGGCTTATGCAGATACTTGACGAAGCTGCAGAAAGTTATCAGGAAGAAAAAGAAGCGTAAATTCTCCGCACAATCCCGCAGTCCTGCAAACAGCACTTACAGGCTGCGGGATATGTGAGCCTCACAGCATTTGCCAAAATGGGAATGTCAGAATTCCACAAATGCAGTATCCAGGGCTTGTTTGGAAAATGCTCTAAGGTACATACTGCTCAGTAATACTGATGATCTCATTATTTCTGACAGTTATATAATAGGGAACGGGCATTTCCATTTGCCGACTGACCGGATCCACCCTCTGTGTCGCCACTCGCCACCGAACATCCCACCAACGTATATCGTGATGCATTCCGGTGTTGACTGGAACCGCTACCTGCATCATGCCAATGAGATAATAGGCGCGAAAAACTGTATATCACATCTCGATAAACTGTACAGTTGGAAAAACTGATTTTTCATCCCACTGTACTTTTTTTCACAGAAAAAAGTCCCACAACCTGCATAAATGCAAGCCCTAGGACTTCACATGCACCGCCAGGGGCTCGAACCCTGGACACCCTGATTAAGAGTCAGGTGCTCTACCAACTGAGCTAGCGGTGCGTCTTTTAAACATTCGCTTGTCTTTCACAACGCAAAACCTATTATATTATATATGTTTCCAAAATGCAACCCCTTTTTTAATTTTTTCTAAATTTTTTGTATCTTTTTTTATAATGCTCTCTTTTTTCCTCATAAAAAGGAATACTTCCATCCTCACACTCACGCTTGGGCTTTACGAAAACGAAATTCGGAATACCCGGACAAAATCGCCATAGCTGCCATTTTCAAAGAGAAATTTCCATAATTTATAAAGATTTCAGATCTGAAAAATATGCTTCGTAGCACTGTCTTCATAAGAAAGCACTTCATTCTGCACAGGCGCCAGCAGGTGTTCTCTGCGGTAATGGGTCGGAGAACTGTGCATATACTGCTGAAACTGCCGGTTGAAACTGGACAGGCTTCGGTAACCTGTCTGCTGCGCAATGATGTTAATGGGCTCCTGATTCAGATAGATCAGATGGCATGCCTGCCGTATGCGGCAGTGCTGAATATATTCCAAAGGACTGATGCCCACCACTCTCTTGAACAGTCTGCGGAAATGACTTTCACTGATGCGGCAGTAAGCGGCCAGATCCTGTATGGAAATGGGTTCCGTATAATGTTCATAAATATAGGTAAGAGCAGAACGTATGTAAAAATGCGCACAATCCGGATTCTCAGGGGAACCGTCCGGGCAATTTCCGGACGAACCATCTGACGGATCCGCCAAAATATCACTTGTCAGCGCCAGACGGTTCATCTCAGCACAGAGCGCCACCAGCAGACCATGTACCGCTCTCTGATACAGAGCTCTCTTCTGACGGAATTCCCGGAAAATCCCGGAAATATATAAATGCAGCACCGGAAACTGTTCCCGCCTGATGATCACCGGGAGTTTCTGAGGAATGTAGAAATACTGCCATAGCGCATCATGCCCGTAACCATCCTCCTGAAAGAGCAGCTTTGGTTCCACATACAGATACTCCCACACGCTGGGACAGGAATCATTCACCGCAATATGGGGCACCTGGGGAAAAATGACACTGTAGTCACCGGACTGATAGGGACGGCTATCCGATTCTCCGTAATAAATCTGTCCGGAACCGCCGAGACAACAGCCAATCTCTATTCCGTTATGAAAATGCAGGAATTCCGGTGCCGAAACACCATTTATCCAATAGTCTCCCAAAAAAGCCAAAACCGGAAAAGAGGCCGGGTAATCATGAGGGCGATACGTCAGCGGCAAATGTCCAAATGATCGTTTCTGCATAGTTTTCAACTCCTTAGCGACAAGCAGCCTGACAGATGCCGCTGTATAATATGTATAAAAGTATAGCGTAAAACGCAGAAAAAGTAAACAATAGCAACAATGACACAATCTGACAAAAGGCGGGAACAAAAATGATCGGAATCATGAAGCGGGAAATCGTGTGCGCTCTGGGCTGTACGGAACCCAGTGCAGTGGCCCTGGCGGTAGCAAAGGCCCGGGAAACACTGGGGGAAGAACCGGAAAAGATATTGCTTCAGGTCAGCGGTAACATACTCAAAAATGCCATGAACGTAGGAATACCCGGTACAAATTTAAAAGGGATCGAGACAGCTGCCGCTTTGGGCTGCGTAGCGGGAAAGGCCGAATACGGTCTGGAGGTTCTCAAAGGAATTGACGAGCACCACATACAGCAGGCCCGGGAAATGATAGAGCAGGGCAGACTGGAGATTCAGTTGAAGGAATGCGAAGAACGTCTTTATATAGAAGCAAAATGCATCAAAGGCGACAGATCCGCAGAGGCGGTTATCGAAAAATACCACACCAACTTTGTCAATGTCTGCAAGAACGACAGGGTGATCTATTTTAAGGAAAAAGAAAACTCTTCACAGGAGAATCCGGAAATCTACCAGCTGACCCTTGAAGGGATCTGGAACTTCATACAACAGTGCGATCCGGCAAAGCTGCGATTCCTGGAGGAAGTCACAGAAGTGAACAGCCGCATCGCCGAAGAAGGCCTGCGGGAAAATTACGGTATGGGTGTAGGAAAACATCTGGCCGACAGAGGTAAACGCAACAGGGAAATGGACTTTCAGACTTATGTCGTCTCTTATGTGTCCGCTGCGGCGGATGCGAGAATGGCGGGCTGCGCCCTTCCGGTCATGGCGACCACAGGCAGCGGTAATCAGGGCCTGACAGCATCCCTCCCCGTGATTGCGGCAGCCCGGTGGCTGAAATGCAGCGAAGAGCAGATGTACAGAGGACTGGCTCTGAGTGAACTGGTAACGATCCACGTAAAGGAATACATCGGGAAACTGTCCGCACTCTGCGGCTGCGCCATCGCAGCATCCATTGGCAGTGCCTGCGGGATCACCTATCTGCTGGGCGGGCAGTACAGAAATGTGGAATGCGCCGTCAAAAATATGGTTGCAGACATATCCGGCCTGATCTGTGACGGAGCAAAAGCAGGATGTGCTTTGAAGATAGCCACTTCCGTTGCCGGGGCGATACAGTGCGCATACCTGGCTCTGGAGGGTGTGGAAGCGCCTGAGCGGGACGGTATTGTCTGCGAGAGCGTGGAAGACACCATATGCAACCTGGGGAACCTGGGCAACAACGGAATGCGTACAACCGATCACGTCATACTGGATATGATGCTAGAGAATCATTAAAAACTTCTGCTCCCTTTGTTCCGTCAAAAGCGCCCAAAGAGGCGGAACACGCCCTTTTATGAAAAAGGCAAACAGGCAACAAACGGTTATCAGGTAACAAAAAAATAAATACAGATGGAGGAAGCTATGACAAAAAAAGAGAGACTTTTAAAAGCATTTCAGAACCAGGAGGTGGATAAGGTTCCCATGGGATTCTGGTATCACTTTTCCCCCGATGATGATTTCGGACAGGAAACCGTAGATCAGCATCTGGAACTGTTCCGTGAGACAGGCATGGATATGATCAAGGTAATGTGCGACGGTTACTTTAACTATCCCAATCCCTATATCAAGACGGTGACATGTCCGGAGGACTGGTTTTACCTGACTCCCCTGGGAGAAGACCATCCCTATATCACAAAGCAGGTGGAACGCGTCAAAGGAGTGGTGGAAGGTGTAAAGGGAGAATGCTGCGTATTTTACAATGTGTTCTGTCCCATGTCTCTGATGCGTTTCGGTACCAGTGAAGAACTTCTGATGGATCACCTTAAGGCAAATCCGGAGGCAGTATGCCACGCCTTTAAGATCATTGCACAGGATATCAAGGCACTGGTCCGCAGACTGATCACGGAGGCTGGCTGTGACGGCATTTATTACTGTGTACAGAACGCGGAGACATTCCGTTTTACCGCGGAAGAATACCGCAGGCTGGTGACCCCTTCGGATCTGGATGTTCTGGAGTATGCCAATACTTTAAGCGAGAACAATATTCTGCATTGCTGCGGTTGGGCTGGCGATCCCAACCGGATCGAGGTATGGCAGGACTACCCCGCCAAAGCAATAAACTGGGCCGTATATGTGGAGAATCTCTCTCTGGCGGAGGGCAGGAAATTCTTCGGAGGGCGCTGCGTTCTGGGCGGATTCGACAATCGCAGGGAAGGTCTTCTCTATTCCGGAACAAGAGAAGAAATCGAGAAGGAGATCGAGCGTATCTTGGAGGAGACGGGATCCACAGGGATCGTTCTCGGCGCGGATTGCACCGTTCCTTCCGACATAGACCATGAGAGATTCCTCTGGATCAGGGAGAAACTGGACAAGATCGCCGCCGAAAAGAGCATCTCATAAATATACGAAGTCTGCAGGCAATGAGAGTTTTCACTGATCAGTCTGCATGATAACAGGAAGATTTACACATCGACCGCGAGACTACACGGAAAAGGCTTACGCCTTTTTCCGTCAGCGTTTCGCAGGTTGCGGAAAGGCATGGGTATTATGTATGAATCAGGAAAAGGGATATGAGAGCATGAAATATAACCGGACGGGAGCCAGTGGTCTGCTGCTGCCGGCCATGAGCTTCGGATTATGGCATAATTTCGGGGAGAATCATCCCTATAAAACGGCTAAGGAAATGGTGCTGACAGCCTTTGAGGCAGGTATCACACATTTTGATCTGGCGAATAATTACGGCCCCCCGGCAGGGAGTGCGGAAAGCACCATGGGCAGGATCCTTCGCCAGGAACTGGCGGCCCACAGAGACGAGCTTATCCTGTCCACCAAGGCCGGATATGGCATGTGGCCGGGTCCTTACGGAGACGGCGGTTCCAGAAAGTATCTGATGTCATCTCTGGACCAAAGTCTCAAAAGACTTGGCGTGGACTATGTAGATATCTTTTACCATCACAGACCGGATCCCGCCACACCCCTCGAGGAGACAATGGGGGCTCTTGCAGACATAGTACGCCAGGGAAAGGCATTGTACATAGGTCTTTCCAATTATGGACCGAAGGAGCTGGAACAGGCGGCGGAAATTCTGGAAAGCCTGGGAGGCAGATGCCTCATTCACCAGCATCGTTACTCCATGCTGGACAGGAAGAATAAATGCCTTTTACCGGTAGTAAAGCAGAAGAAAATGGGCACCATCGCGTTCTGCCCTCTGGAACAGGGGCTGTTGACGGATAAATATCTCCACGGAATTCCCAAGGATTCCAGAGCGGCAGGGAACAGCGTTTTTCTGGGCAGCGGAAACATTACCGCCGAATATCTGGATACGGCCGGTAAGCTGAACGAACTGGCGTTGCAGCGGGGCCAGTCCCTGGCGCAGATGGCATTGGCGTACGCCTTAAAGGACGGGGAACTGACTTCCGTGATCCTGGGTGCAAGCCGCCCCGAACAGATTCTGGAAAATATAAAGGCGTTGCAAAACCCGGATTTCACCGAGGATGAAAGGAATCGTATCGAAGAAATCCTGGGAGCGTAACAACTGCAGCATACGCTTCCGTGCGCTGTACCAACTGCCGGAATTACTTTTCCATCCGCAGAACGGCTGAACCCGGCGATGCAGGATCTGTTTGTTCAGACAAATGCCGCATGAAGCCCCGGTCGGACAAAAGTCCCGACAGTTGGAAATTCAGTCAAGGTTATTTCGCGAAACAGAAGGATATTTTACCTTCCAAATTTGGTCTTGCATCCCACAAAGTGTGACGCCCCCCGGAGATAGCATTTTTCAAACACGTTCTAAGACACAGAAACGAGGAATGACATGGACGAAAGAAATATCAGAGAATGGATCAATCAAAAATTACCGGAACTTGTGGAAACGCTGAAAGCGATCTGCCGTGTGCGCAGTGTGGCGGAAACCCAAAATCCTTCCTGTAAGCCCTATGGCGAAGGCTGTAAAAGGGTACTTCAGGATATGCTGACAATCGGCAGGGAAGCGGGCTTTTCCACAGAAAACTTTGAGGATCATGTGGGACGCATCTCCTACCCTGGTAAAAAGGAAGAGAACATTGCCATCTGGGCACATCTGGATGTGGTGGACGAGGGAGATGACTGGGACTATGCTCCTTACGATCCCATTGTAAAAGATGACTACTTCATTGCCAGAGGCTGCCAGGATAATAAGAGCTCCGCCGTCATGGGGCTGTACGTACTGAAATACATGAAAGAGCATGGTATCTCTTTGAACCACACCCTGGATCTGTATCTGGGAACCTGTGAAGAGCAGGGAATGCATGATCTGGATCATTTCACCGCACATCACACATGCCCCGCTCTCTCCCTGGTACCGGACAGCGGTTTTCCCGTCTGTTGCGGGGAAAGAGGCTCCTTTAACGGTGAACTGATCCAACAGGAACCGGTGAGCGGCGAACTGCTTGACATCACCTGCGACTGCGGTCAGTATACGGTGCCGGACAAGGCATGTGCCGTGCTCCGTTATACCGAAGAGAGATGGGCGAAATGTACCGCTTCTTCCATCGAAAATCCAGAGTCAGGCATAGAGACAAGCCAAAGAAACGACAAAGTTGTCGCAAAACACATGCAAATGATCGGCGAAAGAACCGGCACAGACACCGAAAACACAAAACTCACCTTTGAAAACATAGATGTAGTCCGTAAGGGAGAGGAGATCCACCTTCTGGCAAAGGGAATTTCCACCCAGGCCGCAAATCCGGATAAGGGGGACAGCGCGCTGAGCCGGCTGGCTGAATTT
Organism: Acetatifactor sp.; assembly: GCA_029064505.1. GTDB lineage: Bacteria > Bacillota > Clostridia > Lachnospirales > Lachnospiraceae > Acetatifactor. Next base: position 3,813 of record JAIEKC010000719.1, on the reverse strand, counting down.
ATCTGCAGGCAGGAGCTTTTGTCCGAATCCGATCTGCGCGCCTTCGCTCTCGCGAAAGATATCAACCGCAATCACAATGGGGACGCACTGGATGTCTTCTGCCAGGATATACTCTCCGGATCTATGGTGATGACAGTTACACAGCTGTCTCTTCGACAGGAACCGGACGGAAGGAAATTACCCGTGCTGGGATTTATTTCCAAGTTTCCTATAACCCAAAACGAAGTCCCCTACGAGAAACGAGCCGGGAAAGCCGCCGCCAAAAGAGGATTTGATCTGAAAGTATCCAGGCTCTCAAAGGCAAATTATTTTGATCCCGAGCGGCCGGTAGTGAAATGTCTGACACAATGCAGCAATGAAGTGCTGGGCAGACAGGACGAACCCTTTGTAATGAGCGGAGGTACCTACGCGAGAAAGCTTCCAAACGCTTTTGCATTCGGAACGGGCATGCCTCTTCCCAATCGTCCGGAGTCCCTGTTCCGGCCAGGACATGGAGATTACCACCAGCCGGATGAAAGCATCTCCTTAGAGCGGATCCGCAGGGCATTGGAAATCTATATTAAGGGAATTCTGCGGATAGACGAACTGGATATCAGCGCTTCCTCTGATTTTGACGCCAGAACCACGTGAAAACCTCTTGCAGGACAGAAATTGTGAATAAAACTGACTTTTCAGACGAGTTTTAAAGATCATTTGAAAATGTCAGTTGCTTAAATCAATACGAAATTCATAGTATTCCCATAAAATTATAATAGATTATAAGCATAAATGAAGGGAGTAAAACGGCGAAAAAGAAAATCAGTAAACAGAAACACACAGCAAAATGTATCAGCAAATGATACAAAACGAGAAGGGAGAAACCAAATGAGAAAATGGAAAAAAACAAGTACCGTTCTGGCAACAGTGCTGGCAGCTTCGACACTGCTTGCAGGCTGTGGAAATGGAGGAGGCAGCGATGATCCCGGCACACAGGGACAGACCCCCGGGTCTCAGGGCCAGTCCGCCGAAACCCAGAGCGGTGCTGCTCATCCGATCGGCGACGGAAATGTAACTCTGACAATCTTCTGTGATTTTCAGAATGCGGCCAGATCCTACTACACCGATCTGGGCGACAACCCTGTGGTACAGTGGATCGAGAAGGATACTGGACTGACGCTGGAATTTATCCATGCTCCTGCAGGTGATGACGGGACCTTCTTCCAGAACATGCTGGCAGGCAACGATCTGCCTGACCTTATTTTCTCCAGCAGATTCCAGACCCATTACCCCGGCGGCGTGGAAGGCGCCATCAACGACGAAGTACTGTACGATGTAACGGAACTGGTGGAGCAAAACGCACCGAATTTCTGGGCGCTCTGTGACGAAGAGCAGGATCCCGATATCCAGAGAAAGATACGCGGCGACCAGGGCATGATCATCAAATTCGGCAGCACTTTCCTGCCTCCCACGGACAATAATAAAGTGTTCAACGGACTCGTGATCAGACAGGACTGGCTGGAGAAATATGATCTGGAGGCTCCCGTGACATTGGACGAGTATACGGAAGTACTCCGCACCTTCAAGGAGAACGGTGTGGAATATCCTCTGGCTCTCTGCGAATTCTTTAACCAGTCGCAGTTCAGCGCAAATAACCCTATCGCATCCGCTTTCGGCGTATCCGTAAAGGAATTTGACCTGGATGCGGACGGAAATGTACATTACTGCCGAACGCAGGACGGATATAAGGAATTCCTTAAGTTCCTCCACAGCTGGGCGGAAGAAGGTCTGATCGACGAGGATCTGGTAAGCCGTACCATAGATGATTCCCTGAGACTGTTCCAGGGCGGCCAGGCAGGCATGTGCTTTGCCCACACATATAATGTAAAGCAGTCCGTAGCGGTGGGACCGGCTACAGATCCCGCGTTTAAGCTTCTGTGTCTGGAAATGCCCAAGGTAAATGCCAACGATGAGACCCATCTGTCCACCCCTACCAGATCCATCAACAGTAATTCGTGGCAGGTATCCGCAGACTGTAAGCATCCGGAAGAGGCAGTGGCATTCATCGACTATCTGATGAGTCCTGACACTCTGCTGCTCACCGCATGGGGAACCAACGAAGGAGAGAACAAGACCTATCAGATCAATGCCGACGGTCAGAGGGAATTTACGGAGTTTGTGACAAATAATCCCGACGGTCTGGACTATGATACCGTCCGCGCACTGAATATGTGTGCTCCTTTCCAGATCAAGTATGACGAAACCATGGAGGCATCACAGTATTCCGAGGCGGAATGTCATCAGTCCTGGGATGCATGGGGCAAGCAGAACGACGGCGACTACAATCTTCCCAGATACCTTACGCTGACCACCGCAGAGTCCGAAGAACTGACCAGGATCAAACAGGATCTTGCCAATTATTCCGATGAGATGGTATACAAGTTCATCTTCGGTCAGGAAGACATCGATGCCAACTGGGACGCATTTGTAGCGGAGCTGGAGCGTCTGGGAAGCACCCGCGGCGAAGAGATCAACAAGGAAGCATATGACAGATATCTGAATCGTGGCAATAACTGATGATCTGCAGTCCCGAACATGCCGCAAAGGCTTGTACGGAGGCAATGCTGATTTCATTACACACAGGAAAATACTGAGCACAGACGGGGCGGGGGAATCGAACCGCCCCGTTTTCCAAGGAGAGGAGGAGATTTATGGGCGTGGCTAAAAGCATTACTGCGGACAAAAAAACCCCGTTTATAAAGAGACTGTGGAAGAACATGGTGACACATCCGCTGCTCTATCTGATGATCTTACCGGTTCTGGCATATTTTTTAGTGTACCATTATTATCCCATGTACGGGATGATCATATCGTTCTTTGACTATATTCCCACCAAGGGAATATCGGGAAGCAAGTTTGTTGGGTTAAAGCACTTCAGGGCATTTCTGGAAGATCCGTACTTTTTCCGCACCATGCGGAATACGCTCTCCATTAACCTGCTCCTTCTGCTGTTCGGTTTTCCCTTCCCTATCATATTTGCGGTACTGCTGAACGAACTCCGAAGTTCAAAGTTCCGCAAAGTGACTCAGACCGTGACTTATATGCCGCACTTTATCTCCACTGTGGTGATCTGCGGCCTGATGCTGGACTTCTGTAAGTCAAAAGGCGTGATCACCACTATTTTCAGCGCTCTGTCCGGAAGGGATCCCGTAAATCTGTTCAGCCAGTCCGCATTCTTTCAGCCGCTCTATGTTCTCATGTGCATCTGGCAGGAATTCGGATGGGATTCCATTATTTACTTTGCCGCTCTGAGCGGCATTGACCAGGCGCTCTATGAGGCGGCGGACATCGACGGAGCCGGCCGGTGGAACAAGATCCTCCACATCACGATTCCCGGCATTTCCCCCACGATCATCATTCTGCTGATCATGCGTATCGGCAACATGATGACCCTGGGGTGGGACAAGATATTGCTGCTGTATAATCCCATGATCTACGAAAAGGCAGATGTGATCTCCACCTATGTGTACAGGATCGGCCTCATGAACTTCCAGTACAGCTTTTCCACGGCGGTGGGAGTTTTCAATTCAGTGATCAACTTCATTTTGCTTCTCTCTGCCAACGCTGTCAGCAGAAAAGTAAATGAGACCAGTCTTTGGTAGGAGGTGCGGAGATGAAAAAGAAAAGTATCGGAGCATTTCAGGTCATAAACGCATTTATCATGCTTTTCCTGATATTTATAACAATTTATCCCATGTACTATGTGGCAGTGGCTTCCGTGAGCGATCCGATTCTGCTGAAATCCCATACCGGCCCGCTTTTATGGGTCCTGGGCAA
>JAIEKC010000718.1:0-2390 GCA_029064505.1 Acetatifactor sp. | reverse complement strand
ATGTGATTATCATGGGATATGACGAGCATTGGCACGGCAGCAAGGATCCGGGAAGTGTGGCAAGTATTGATTATGTTTCCAACGGTATCAGCAAGACTCTGGAGCAGGTGCCCGCGGAGAAGGTGGTAAATGCACTTCCCTTCTATACGATTCTGTGGAAGACGGAAGGGGCGGAAGTGACGGATGAGTATATTACTTTGAAGAACACGGCCGATTTCCTGCAGCGTGTAAATATTACGCCGGAATGGGATGAAGAGACCTGCCAGAACTATGCGGAGTGGCAGAGCGGTTCTGCGACGTATCAGATCTGGGTGGAAGACCTGGAGTCACTGAAGGTAAAGCTGAATGTCATGAGCACCCAGAATATTGCAGGTGTGGCAGTCTGGAGACTGGGATACGGAACACCGGCGGCATGGGAATTGATCAATGCCTATGTGGAATTATAAATACTTGTAACATGAGAGTTCATTAGAGAGACGAGACAGAAAGCCTGTGCGGAAAAACGGAACCGCACAGGCTTTTTCTGAGTGAGCCTTCTTTCTATTTTACTGTTTTCCTTAAAAGCACGCGCATCCCGAAGCAGGAGACGGCCAGCAGAGACAGCCACAGAGCGGGAGATGTCTCTCCGGTCTTGGGAACATCATCGTATTCGTCGGAAGCGGCGGAGGAAGCTGCCGCAGGAGTCTTGGTTGCCTGCGGGGCAGCGGGCTGTGGGGAAGCGGCAGGCTGTGCGGGTGAAGCATCACCGGAAGTAAGCTGGGTGTAATCGGAGAGGGGTGTCTCCGGCATACTGTTCACCAGACGGAAAGTGTCTGCCTTATAGTTGGAACCGAAAGGCCTCGCATTTCCGTAAGAATCCGTTATTTCAAAGTAGGAAACGGTTCCTGTCACTCCGATAGTGGGACCGCCGTCGGAATCCGGTTCATGGGAATACAGGTTGGTGACATTATTGTTAAAGTTTGCGTGAGCGGTTCCGTAAACATGAGCATTGGTGACATTGCCTGTGATGGAGGCATGTGTGCCATCGTTAAAGTAGCAATTGTCAATGCCTCCGGTCACGGAAACCATTGCCAGTGCGCCGGTGGTATTGGTGATGGTCAGATTACTGAGGTGTACATCGAGAGTCAGGAGACTGGGAGAAGCGTTCCCGACAATGACAATATCGCCATTTTTGAGTGTCTCCTGGATGTAATAGAGTTCCCTGTGCTCGGCGTCCGCATCCCATGACGAGCCCAGCTGGTAATACCAGTGGCCGCCATTGTTATCATTTTCGTCATACATGAGATAATAGGTGACCGGTTCCGCGGCGGAGACGGTGAGTGCATTTGCATTCGGCAGGACAGCCAGCATGAATGCAGAGACGGTCAGCGCCAACATTTTCTGGAAAGCTTTCAATTTTTTCATGACATTACCTCCTATTTGTGCATGGTTGTTAAGTAAATTACCCGATAAATGAATTATTCGCCAAGAGGCAGATAAATATCACCTTTTTCCACTTCTTTTGCGACGACTACAAAGCGTCCGGTTTCCACATGGTATACGCAGGTAGACAGGGTGATAAAGTGATCACCGAACTCTGCAGTGACACCCGTATCATATAGAGACATTTCCTTGATATTGTTATAGAAGTCATCAAACTCTTCCTGAGTATCCGCCTGAAAAAACTGATAGAACTTAAATACATCATCCGATTTTCGGAATACCTGCGAAGGGAATACGGCTATGACTTCATAGTTGCGTTGGCATTCTTCCGTATATAGGATAATGTCTTTGTGTTCCTGATAAAAGGTCTCCTGCCGGTAATCGGTCAAATGACCGAACATGGCACCGGATTTCATATTGTGTCCATGGATGATGAGATTCGTAGTCAAAGGATCTACACAACTGTCCGTGTCAAGGATCAGACAACCGTTTTGGTTTTCGGAACCATCGAAATCGCGGTACAGGTAATATTGTTCATCCTCGGGAGTCCACATAACGGGATAATCGATGTTGGTTCCGGGAATCCGGATCCACGCACGCATATCATCATTGGAGAGAAATGCATCTTTGTAGGGATTGGTCACAGCTTCCGGAGTGGGAACCGGAGTGGGAGTCGGCGTGGCGGTCGGTGTGGCAGCGGGTGTTGCGGAAGGAGAGGGAGTTGCAGGTTCCGGACTGGGAGTGGGCAGGGTCTCCGAAGCGGCGGAAGCCTGTTGGCGCAATTCCTCAACGGTGTCCTGAGAGTGCATGTCCTGTATCCGGTTCCGGAGGAACAGAAGGCATAGGATAAGGAGACAGATTATGGCAATGATCAATAATATGTCTGACAATTTTTTCTTGCTCTCGTTATTCATGATCAACTCTTCCTTTGGGGGATTTTTGACAGTTAATTCGGCTGTAACTATATC
>JAIEKC010000717.1:0-2814 GCA_029064505.1 Acetatifactor sp. | reverse complement strand
GGCAGATACCTCTATGGGATTGAAAGGCTTCGTAATGTAGTCATCCGCTCCCACCGTCAGGCCCAGTACCTTGTCCGCATCCTCCGATTTCGCAGTCAGCAGGATCACAGGAACATTGCTGGTCTCCCGTATTTTCACCATGGTTTCAATTCCGTCCATCTCCGGCATCATAATATCCATGAGCACCAGGTGAAGCTCCTTCTCCGCCGCCACCTCCAGCGCCTCTTTGCCGTTGTATGCTTCATATAATGTATAGTTGGCATCATTTAGGTAGATCTTCAGTGCATTCACAATATCCTTTTCATCGTCACAGATCAATATATTATACATTTTTACTCTTTCCTCCCTCAGTGAACCTATTGTAGCAAAAAAAATTTTAACATAAAACAGGTGAATTCTTTAAGAATTGATTAAGATAGAACTTTCAGAAAAGGGCCTGTCACCCATCGGCGGCAGGCCCTTTTGATCAGCAGATTTTACAGCAATTCCATTGTTCTATTTGTCACCGGACACATCATTCTTCAATTCATCCAGAAACTCTTTAAATTTCACGGAGGTCATACCGGGATTCGATCGAAGCATATCCCGCTGGAAAAAATTCCTGCTCCTGCTCAGATGCTTCCTTTTCTCCTCGTTGACGGCATATTTCGTTTTCAGCTCCAGCAGTTCCTCCCTGACACTCTCCAAATACCCGGAGGGCTTAGACTGTGCCATATTCTTGATGCCTGCGAGTTTGCCCTCAATACCGGATTTCAGATCTTCAATGCGAACGGACAATCCCTCCGTGACAGCGTCTTTTCTTGCGAGGAACTCTTCATTCCATTCTTCCTTACGGTTCGCCCACTCTTCTTTACGGCTCTCCCAGCCCTCGTTGGCAGCTACGAAAATATCATCCAAAGCTTTCTGTATATGCACTAATTCCAGCTTAGCCTGCTCCATCCTGATCAAGATGTCACGCAGATCAATAGCCGCTTTGAAAGAAAGCGCAAAATCGGCGGCGATTCCCACGGTAAGGATCATGGTGACAACCGTCAGGATCTGATCCGGAATGGACAACACCAGCTTTTCTACAGGCACATGCACGATCTCTGTCATCAGAATCGTCAGCAGTCCCCAGGCAAGTGTTGTCTGCAGACAAATATGCCCCTGAAAGTTAAATTTCTTGTTGGAGTAGTCCCAGTACCGCACTTTGAAAAGCGCCTCCATCGTAACACCGGTTATATATTCCAGGATCGTGGCTCCCACACAGCCAGCAAGGTAAGTCAGGACAATGCTGTCCCGAAAAGGCATGGAGACCACCAGCATCATGATACCCCCGCTTCCGTAGAGAGGCAGAAACGGTCCCCGCATAAAACCTCTGTTTGTCAGCTTTCGGGTATGGATGGACACATGAGTGGATTCAATACACCACCCTGCAAAACAATAAATATAGAAAAAGAATAACCATTGTATGACCGAATACTGATACATGACCTTCCCCCTGTGTACTGCCTGATCTCTACCTGTATACCATTGCTTCCACCGCCAGCCTGCCTTTGCGCGTCTCTCTGGGTTCACCCTCAATGCGGAATTTGCCGTAGCCTCTTGCGTTTACGGTCTCAGAAGGTTTGAGCTGCCTTGAATTGTTTTCACACAGCCTTCCATTTACATATACCTTACCGGACCGGAACAGATCGATACTTTTCTCTCTTGACATATTATAAACCTTGGCCAGCACAGCGTCAATGCGCAGAGACTGTACCTGAATATTGACCGGCACAGGCTCCTCCCGGGGAAACTCCGCCATATTTTCCGTCACAGTACATTTTACATGAGTATGTCTGACCTGCCCCAGATTTTCGCATATAAAGGGCGCTATGGAATCCACGCAAAAAAGGCAGGCTTCCTTCTCACCTACCTTAATATCTCCGATAGTGCTCCGCTCGATCCCCAGATTCATCAGCGCTCCGAGAAAATCCCTGTGGGACAACTGATCCGCAAACCTGACGTTCAATGGTTTTATATGGACACACACAATAGGAAAAGACACATCATACCCCAGCCGGGCTTCTTCTCCAAAACGTATCATCCTGCGGTCTGCATCCTCACAGCCTCCGTCTATAGCAATGCCCGCATAACATAATTCCCGCTCCATCCGCCAGAAGATATCCAACTCTCCCAGTCCCAGAAAGCCGGTAAAGGTGTATATATTTTGGGAATAAGATCTTTCTGCCAGATCTCGGAATCTGTTCTTTAGTTGTTGTACTTCCTTTTGATTTTGCTGCTCCATATCATCCGCCTTAAATGAGCTGAGTCCGTATTCCTGTCATCCTCATATGGTCTGTCCATTCCACATCTGCCACAGTAAACGCTAAATCTTTCATTCTGTCGGAGCTAGTGTGCTGTACCATTCATTTTCAGTCAAATGACGCAGAATGAATTTTCCAGCCTGCAAGACGGCAGAACGAGGCGATGCGGTGGCATCGTTGAGTGAGGCCACCAAAGAGCTAAAGCTCTTGGCAGATGGAAATTCAAGCAAGTCATTTGGCGAAATACGAACGGTACAGCACACTAGCTAAAACTAATGACTTCCTCTTTGGGCGCATGTGTTTTCTCTACGCTGACTGCATGGAGGACAGGACCTTCACCCTTATATTCCTCACGATACTCCTTAGAGACAGTTGCCGTAACCCTGACCCATTCTTTCTGTTTTAATGCTCCCGCTCCCGCGTATTCACAGGCGTATCCCAAAAAAGCCATATCATCCGCACAGCAGGTCATAGCCATACGTCCGGGCACAAAATAGTTGTCCGGAAATGTCTCGGGCTTCAGCAC
>JAIEKC010000716.1:0-3136 GCA_029064505.1 Acetatifactor sp. | reverse complement strand
GCGGACATTCCTTCCGTTCCGGATACGCTGATACGTGTTTACAGTCTGCATAATGACAACAATGTGCGTCAGGCTGTGACCGGATATCAGGGGGCGCACCCGGAACTGTATGTGCAATATGAGGTAGGGGTGTCGGAGGAGGATGGCCGGACGGAAGAAGACGCGCTGAAGAGTCTGGCCATACGGATTGCCACAGGTGACGGACCGGATGTGCTTGTCATGGATGGTATTCCCTATGATTCTTACGTGGAGAAGGGTATTTTGAAGGATCTGACGGAACTTTATGTACGGATGAGTGAGACGGAGAATTATTTTGAGAATGTGACAGACTGCTTCTTTCGTGAGGAAAAGGTATATACACTTCCCACAGCCTTCCAGTTCACCATACTGATGGGAGAGGCGGAACTGATCCGGAGCGCAGATGATCTGGAAGGATTTGTTTCGCTTTTGGAGGAAATGAAGACAGATGGCACCAGCAAGATCGGATTGCTCACGGAAGACCGGATACTGATGGCTATGGCCATGGTGTCAGGAGGCTGGATCGATGAGCGAGGGGAACTGGACAGGGAAGCTTTGAGCCGTTTTCTGACACTGTGCCGCCGTATTTATGCTGCGGACAGGCAGGAGATGAGTGAGGAGGCTGTGCAGAAAGAGATAAAGTCTCGGGCGAATAATCTCTGGGGACGCGGAAGGGGTGCTGTCTACGATTTTATGAACCGGAATCAGCTCTACTGGGCAAATACTCTTGCGGACAGTTACTGCTATTACCAAAATCCCCTTTTTATGGGGAGTATGGGAGGGGATATCCTGATCGAGTTAAATTACCTGCTTTCGGAGCTCGACTTTCTGAAAAAGGATTATCGGATCTTTTCCGATCAGGGAACGGTATGCATTCCGGTGAGTATGCTGGCTGTAAATCAGGCTTCCGGGGTGCAGGAGGAAGCGGAAGCGTTTGTGGAATATGCTCTCAGCGCCGATTTTCAGAAAGGCGTTATCCTAAACGGAGTTCCTGTGAATAAAAGTGCGCTGTACGATATGGAGAAAGCGAACCTGAGCCACAGGCCCGGGAATTACAGTACCACGGGGTGGACTTATGGGAACATGCAGGAGGACTATGTGGTACTGGAGGTGGAATGGGCGGCTTCAGAGGATTTTGAGAAATTGAACGCCATACTGGACAGCATTGACCGGGTTAATCTCTGTGACACAATGGTATATGACACAGTGATGGAATTGGGTGTGTCCGCAGTGAATGGAGAGAAGAGTATTGAGGAAACGGTGGACGCGATCGCGAAAAAAGTTCAGCTCTATCTGGCTGAGTAAATTGTTGTTTTTGCTGCCGGGCGCTATGGGAGTGACTGTATTTATCCTGATCCCTTTTCTGGATGTGCTGAAACGCTCCTTTTATACTTCTTTGTCCGGAGAGTTCAGCGGCCTGGCCAATTATCGGACGGTGTTACAGAATCAGGCTTTTCGGCTGGCGGTATACAATACGGTACGTTTTGTGGGAGTGTGTCTGCCCCTTTTGCTGGCAGGAGGGCTCGCACTGGCGGTGGCTATGGACAGATATCCTTTTCTGGAGAAATGGAAGGCTCTCTACCTGCTTCCCATGGCTATGCCGGCGGCTACCATTGTGCTGGTGTGGAAACTGATCTTTGCGAAACAGGGTTTTTTGAACGGGATCCTTGGAACCCATATTGATTTCCTTCAGGGGGAAACTGTTTTCCGGGTGCTGGTTTTTACCTATGTGTGGCGGAATCTGGGGTATACTCTGGTGCTATGGCTGGCGGCGCTGAAAGCGGTTCCGAAGGAAATCCTGGAGGCGGGAAGGGTAGACGGCGCGGGGGATGTGAGAAGCTTTTTCTACATAACATTGCCCTGCCTGAAAGGAAGCTGTTATACCATTACCGTACTGTCCCTGCTCAACGCCTTTAAGGTGTTCCGGGAGGCCTATCTGATCAGCGGCGCCTACCCCGCGGAAGAAATTTACCTGCTGCAGTATGTGTTCAACAACTGGTACACCAATCTGGACTTCGACAAGATGGCGGCCGGGGCGGTATTGTCGGCTGCGGTGATCGGCAGTATCGCCATGGCGCTGAAGAGGATCTGGGACAGGGCGGAAGAAGACGGAAGGAAAGGCTGATCGTGTAAAGCACACAGATTAAGGAACTGTTCATAAGAGTTTCCGACATCTCACGAAGTCAGGATCACACAGTCAAAGAACGAGCAGACCTGGGTACATTCCGGGGCACGACATTCCTGAGTTCAGGGATATCAGGCACCACAAACCAATCAGGGAATGGGGGATCAAAATGAAGGAATCACGTAACAAAGAAAGTATGATAAAAAAGCTTATCGTCACCCTGCCCGTGGCAGGATTGGGACTCTGCTTCATCCTGCCGGTTCTGATCCTGATATCCGGTTCCCTGACGGATGCGTTGGAATGGAAAGAACGGGCCGGGGCGCTGGTTTTGAACACGGACGGATATATAGACTGGAAGTGGATCCCGGACTACCCCACTCTGGAACAGTATAAGAGACTGCTCTTTTACAGTCCCGCCTTTTTGCAGCTGTTCTGGAACTCTGTGCGGATGGCGGGAGTGATCCTTGCGGGACAGTTCCTGATTGGCGTTCCTGGGGCATGGGCGCTCGCTTCTTTTAAGTTCAGAGGACAGAAGCTGCTGTTTACGATCTATGTGATCCTGATGCTGCTGCCTTTTCAGGTGACGATGCTGTCAAAGTATCTGGTAATCCGCCAGCTTGGGATGATGGATACCCGCGGGGCGGTGATCCTTCCTGCGGTATTTTCCACGTTCCCGGTATTTCTGATCTATCGCAGCTTTCGGAACATTCCCTCTGAACTGCCGGAGGCCGCCCGCATGGACGGAGCGGGGGAATGGCGGATCTTCTTGCATATAGCGCTTCCCCTGGCGCGGGGCGGCGTGCTGTCGGCCATGGCGCTGGACTTTCTGGAATGCTGGAATATGATAGAGGAACCTCTGGCTTTTCTGAAAGACAAATCCCTCTGGCCCCTTTCCCTATATCTGCCGGAGATCGGCATCAGTCAGGCGGGTTATTCCTGCGCGGCTTCTCTGATCACGCTTTTGATGTCGCTGTTTGTGTTCTGGATATTCAG
>JAIEKC010000715.1:0-1742 GCA_029064505.1 Acetatifactor sp. | reverse complement strand
TATTGTGCAGAACGGCGCATACAAGGCGATACGAAACAACGGCAGTCTGAAAATCAGGAATATGCGGCAACATGGCTCTACAGGATCATGCTGAACGAAATATATGATTTCTTCCGACGGAGACGAACGCTTTCCATAGAAGCGCTGGAGGAATCGGGCGAGACGGAACCTGCCGGTATGGACACCTATCAGGATTTTGATCTGAGGGCGGCGCTGGATACCCTGAGTGTGGAGGACAAACTGGTGGTGGAACTGCGGTACTTTGAAGATGTGAAACTGCAGGAGATCGCGGAGATTGTAGTGAAACTGCCTGAAGACAGGGAGGAAGCAGTTCCTGAGGTTCAGGAAAATATGGCGAGATCGGTGGAGGAGATCAATGCGCAGATGCAGCAGATATCTGAGCAGTTGATTGCAGAGTTTGAAGAAGCTCTGCAATCCGAGGAAGGCTATCTGGATATGATGGTGGATTCGGAGATCGTCAGCAGCACGGAAGATTATTTTTCCCTGAAGCTGATCTGCTATCAGGCAGTGGGAAGCGGCGCCGAGTGGGCTTATTTCTATACCGTGGATCTGAACACCGGGAAAAGGCTTTCCCTGTCAGACTTTTTTGCGGCGGATGCCGACTTTATCACTCCTGTCAGCAATAATATCAAAGAGCAGATGAGGGCTCAGATGGCGGAGGATTCATCAAAGATGTACTGGGTGGACAGTACGGACATGCCGGAATGGAACTTTGAAGCGATCACGGAAGAAACCTCCTTCTATCTGAATGGCGATGGCGAGCTTGTCATCTGCTTCAATGAGGGAGATGTGGCGCCTATGTATATGGGGTACGTGGAGTTTGTGATTCCGGGAGAAGCGGTGGAGAATATCTGGAGTTATGGAGATTAGAGCGGTCTTTCCATGACACTGTGCGGTACCCCATAGTGGAATTTGGATATCGGAGATTTTTATTCCGGGGATATTTTGTTTGTGTGAATTTATTGCCCGGTACATTGCTTTTGTGAAAGAGGGGAGTACCGTACTGCAGGCGTTTGTTTTCGATAGGATCAGAGTTTAGTCCGTTCAGGAAAATTGTGAGATCGAAAGCCGTTCATCAGAAAATTGAAAGAAAAGCTTAATGTAAAGTTAACAATTGTGATACATATCCGGTAGAAAATAGTAACATAAGTTTATGAAGGGAAACAGGCAGGATATGGGTAACAACAGATTGCAGTACGCGGAGAGAGACAGGGAACGGCAGGACGGGATACAATATGTGCAGAATAGCAGGACACAGGGAAGTAGGGTCCCGGAAACAGATGTGCGGCGTGCACAGGGCGGCAGGACACAAAACGGCAGACCACAGAATGTACGCGGCGGAAGAACAGGAAGCGGAAGAGAACAATACCTGTGGCAGCAACAGCAGCAGATGCAGCAGCAACAGAATGTTCTGAGGAGAAAGCTGGGAATACTTTCTTTTTTCATGTGTCTGTTGCTGCTATTGAACGCTGTGATGGCGGTAAGCATGCATTTTCGGATGCGGCGGATGAATGAGGCTTTGAAGATCATGCAGAGCCATTTGTCCCTGGGAGGACTGGATGGCAGCGTGGAAGACGGGTTGGCATCCTCCGGAGGACAGGCCGGGACGGGAGAGACGGATTCGGCGGCCGGGGCGGGTTCGGGCATCCGTGTGACGGGGCAGGATTATGTCAACCTGTGCGGGCTGGAGTATGTGGACAGGCCCTGTCAGCGCACAATGG
>JAIEKC010000714.1:0-2928 GCA_029064505.1 Acetatifactor sp. | reverse complement strand
AAAACCTATACAAAAGCAAGAAAGTAAAAATGCCAATCCCCGAATTGTATGTTATCTACACAGGTGACCGAAAAAATATTCCTGATGTAATATCCTTATCAAAGGAATTTTTTGATGGGGCAGATATCGCTGTTGATGTAAGGGTAAAGGTTATCTGCGAAAGCGATACGGACAATATAATCAACCAGTATATTGTTTTCTGTAAAGTATATAATGAACAGATGAATCTATATGGCAGAACAAGAAAAACAGTTATGGAAACAATTCGTATCTGTAAAGACAAAAACGTGCTAAAGGAATATTTGCTTGACAGGGAAAAGGAGGTTGTGTCAATTATGATGAGCTTGTTTGACAAGGAAGAGGTTATGAGGTCATATATCAAAAGCGAACGTTATGAAGCTGAACAGGACAAAGCGAAAAGGACAGCCCTTCATTTATTAAAATTGGGAAAAATGTCTTTGGAAGATATAGCAGAAGCTACAGAGTTATCACTTGATATTGTTAAGGAATTGGAAAGCCAGTCAATGCAGTTAGCATAATCAACAAAACAATTTAATATCAAAATAACAGCGTAAAGGCGTATGGAACAGTAAATTGTAAACCATGCGTCTTTTTTGCGCCCCAAAGGAGCATGAGCGACAACATTCAGACCAACACCACAGGGCGATTAACGCCCTGTTTACAACAGAAGATGCAGGAAAAGAGAGAGCTGTGCCACATCATTACCAAGGTATATCTGCTCCGGCGGCGGATAGAGGAATATTTCCGGTTTGGCGACTTAACCCATCAGGACTTAGAGCGTGTTTGAAAACAGGCTCCCCACCGTCTCCGTCCATGTGTCGGACAGACGGTTCAGGGAGCCTTTCCGGGAATCTGTCCGGTTACTGCAGCCAGCTCAGACAGGATTTGTCCCTGATCCTGGATATGTCGATGGTTCCGCTGTATATGCCGGTCATGGTATTATCATAGTTGATGCTGGTTTTGATCTGTTCGAAACACTGGTTGAACTGATAGATGGTAAGCTGTTCGGCCTGCTCGTAATTGTATTTGAATTCCGGTCTGTTGACCAATGCAACCACCAGTTTCTCCAGATAAGGCTCGTAGGGCTTATCTGCCCTCCGCATCTGCCTTTTCCTTTCCATATCGATACGGAATTTTCTTGCTTCGTCATTTCCGGGCCTGCGATTTTCTTTCTTTAAGCCGTTTATCTTCCGGATATGATCTGCGATCCGTCCAAAGGTATATTCGTCTATTATCAGCCCGTTTTTTTCGCTGTATAAAGAGGGCGCGCCGTTTTCCGGGTTATGGCGTTCCACGATATCCGACAGGTCGGTGTCACCGAAAAGGATGCCGGTATCCCTTCCGGCGATCGCCGGAAACATCATCATAAACAGTTGAAAATCATTGATCTGTGTGAAATCGATTCCCAGATCGTCAAGCTGTACCATGCACTGGTAGGGCGTGGCGGTGAGGGAGGAGATGAGATGGTAGTAATGCTGTTCATCCTCCAGGATTTCTCCCACCGTGGGGATCCGCAGGGACAGACCGGGAAGGATATCTACAGCGGATGATTTAAGAAGACTTTTCCTGTTTTCCATTTTTGATCCATTGCTGAAATCATATGCTGTAATTTCAGAAACCTTTCTCTGTATTTTTTTATGATCAGTGTCCTTCCGCTGATCTGTGCGCGTCAGTCATCATGGAGCATTCCTGTCAGCGGAGACTGTTTCCGGAGGATATATTCCGGTTAAGCGGGGAGCGCTTTGACGCGCTCCCCGTCTGTCAGTCAGTTGACGCCGTATACTACCAGATCCCAGAGATTGGTGGAGCCGGTACAGCCGCCGGCCAGACTCTCTGCCGAGAATGCGTGGGCGAAGCTGTCACCGCCAAGGGACAGTTCAAATTCACCGGATACATCGGCTCTCTGGATGATCACCTGTCCCGCGTATTCCACATCGCAGGAATCCTGCAGCACTACATCGATATAGAGCTTCAGTACCTTGCTGTACTTCTCGGAATCGTTGGAGATCTTTGCGGATTCCACTTCCGTGTCATAGAATGCCACGAGCTCGGTTCCGTCGGCGATCCCGGAGACGGTGATCTCCTGAGTGGCGGGATCGTACCGGAAGCTTCCTTCCGATGCGGCAGCATCCTGCTCCAGCTTCGCGCCAAGGGAGCCGTTTGCGTTTTTCACATAAACAGTGCCGATCTCCGCACCGGTCACGCCTGCCGCGATCCTGGATGTTTTGCAGGTGTTATCCTTCACTGTCATGACATCGGTAACGCGGACGGGAAAGGTTCCCTGTTCGATCGCCGTGCCGGTCTGTGCCGCCAGAGCGCCGCCCACGAGTACGCCGTTGGTGGCGGAAACGGTTACGGCTTTATTTTTCTTCAGGGAAGCGATCTTGCGGCCGTTCCTGCCTGTAATATCGGACTTCTCCTGAGTGTTCTGGATGGAACCGTTCTGGATCTCATCCATGATGAACTCCAGCTCTCCCGCGTTGTTAAACGCTGTGATCTGGGCAACCTCGGTGATGATCAATTTGCTTACGTCTACTGTCATTTTGTTTTCCTCCGTTTTTCGTTTGATTTATAAAAAAAAGACCCTGAAAGAGTCTTTTTCTTAACTTTCCCTTATACACACAAAGCTTCGTCCGTGATTTGCGGATGATTCCGTCCGGGAATGGTTTTTTCCGGACGTAAAGTACGGCTGAAGATCCGCGGTTTTAAAACAGGGACATATACTGTCCTCATGCCTGAAAATGCAGGAGCTTTCTCTTATAGGCATCGTTGATCAATTCCATTGAGATTTCGACCTCACCGTTCTCAAGACCGTTTTCTTCCAGTATTTTCTCATATTTCTCGTAAATACGGATGCAGTGGGTGAAGCTGTCTTTGTTGCAGGGGCGGCCCTCAGATACTTGAGTG
>JAIEKC010000713.1:0-2841 GCA_029064505.1 Acetatifactor sp. | reverse complement strand
TCCATTGTCCAGTATGATATGAACGGCAAACGAATAATTTTCTATCTTTCTGTCTTTTACTATAAAAAATTTCTCTTTTGGTTCAAATTCCGCAGCATAACCCAGGCGGCTAATACTTTCCATAATAATTTCTCCATCAAAATAGCGTAATCTTTCTTCCCTGGGCGTTTTTATTTCATCGAATCTCTTTGATAACTGCTCAAATCTTGTAAAAAAAATTAATATCCAATAATGCCTTTTTTATCTCAGGTTTTATTTCTATCATATATTTACTCCAGTACCTCCTGTTCCAGCTGCCCTCTATAATAATATTTTATAAAAGCCTGTCTCCTTACATTTGTCAATTTCTTTTCGCTGCTCCTGATCGAAGAACATTAAAATCTTTTTCCCAGACAGTATAATCTGACGGCAGATTATCTATAAAGTCACTGCACAATTGAAAAACTTCCATGTATCGTTTCTTTTTCACAGCTTTGCATGCTTTACTCCTTAAAGCCGATAATTCCTCATGCCATTCTTCATTCAGCATATCATAAATTATAAAAATCTCCCAGACCATCAAGCTGCTCTTCTGAGGTAAAAAGGGAGAGTCCAGTTCCTCCAATATTGTATCCCCAGATCCATATATTTCCACCACCGGTATCTTGGTATTTCGAAAATATTCACTTCTTCCCCTCTCAGACCCGTAAAAGCAGTCCCCCCGCTCACTGCCTTCCGGCAGCTCTGCGCTCTACCCGTATATCTGGCAATTTCCGCTCAGGCTGCCATCTAAAAACCGGTACACTTTTTCATGCGGCAGTGATTCTGCTATATCATGCCCCATGTCTTTCCTTTTTCTTAAAGAACAGACATACTCTGTAATGTCTGTGAGCTGAACGAGCCACTCGTTCACATATTCCTTTACCACTGCTCCCCTGATGCCGATCTGTATGGAACGGTACTCCAAAGCGTTGCCGTGAATATCCCTTTCCGGATCCCACTGGCATCGTATTTCTGAATGCTGTATGAACTCCTTCCACTCTTCCCGGCTCTTATAAACTGTGTCATCATAAGATGACAGCACAGCGTTTCTGACCAAAAACTCGAACTTTTCACGAGGGATATCGATGGCAAGAATATGTTCCTGATTTTCTTTCGTTCCCCATCCGCAGCGGTACATCATCCATAAGAAGGAAGGCTTTATCCAGGTCATCCTTTCCATTTTGAATTTGGGTCCAAAAGCACCCAGCTTCACCGCTTCGCCTGCGATATCAGCCGAATATGCCTGATATACCCGGACAGTGTCCTCCGAGTAAACTGCTCTGATCTCTCTCTGGTTCATATGAATTCTCCTGTCGGCAAATCTGTTATTATTATATCATGTCAGCAGGAAATCAAGCGGCTGCGAAGCAGACATTTGATTTCACCTGACATGATAACGAAAGAATCATTGAGCGCGAAGCGTGACAGACGCGCAGCGGCCGGATTCTTGAGTGTATTATATCATGGATCTTATGCGGAATTCCCGTCTCCGCATTTTTGAGTTGTACGCCAGATCATATTTTTTTAACGGGAGCATATAAGGCGTATTGTTAAATATCTTCCGATACGTCCGATAGGCTGCCGCTACTTCTGTCGGTATTTCAGGCAGCTCCTTCACATTAAAATACTGCCAGAACTTTTCGGTCATCTCAAATGCCTTTTCCATGAATTTCTGTCTTTCTTCCTCCGTCATCATGTTTCTGTAACAATTAAAATAACTGAAATACAGGCTTGTCTGCCTTAATACATAACTGAGCTTTACCCCCTTGTTGCTGTTCTCCCGCAACAGCCTGTGGGCCTTGTCAAAGGTGTCCATGGCATTATCCTTATTATTCTTATTGGTGTACATTTCATTGCACAGCAGCAACCTGGCGTAATGAGTATCTATCTGATACGAGTCAAAATCCTCCATTTTGTCAGCATTTGCATACGCATTGTCAAAGTGGATCCTGGCGGTATCATACTCTTCCAAGTTTAATGAAGTGATTCCAAACTGGAGCCAGAAGAAAGGATTATCTGTGGCTGTAGTCAGATTTTTAATGCTGTCATAATAAGAAAATATTTCCTGCTCTTCCTCTTTGCCCAGACTCTTTTTTGACGAAAAGACCAGTTTGATATTTGACCTTGATATCAGGAATTTGCGCTGCGTTGCATATTTGCGATTCCAGTCATCATTGTCAGAGCATTCCGTATATATTTTCCCCAGCATATTGATCATTTCCTTTTTCATATTGCTCTGCATGACCATATACTGGGAATATATGGAAGAAGACAGAATAAATCTGTGATTCTCCACATCCACGATCTCTCTCACATTTTGATCCATCTGATAGCTTCTCAAAAGGCTGTCTGAAATATGTACAAACCTGCACAAATCGGAATATCCCAATTTCAATCTGCACAGTGAATTAATGGCCTGTGCAAGCACAAATTCCTTCAAATTCAGTTTGGAATCCAGGGTCTGCATTACAACTTCTATTTGTTCTCTTATAGGCTCAGATTTCATGAGCAGGTAGAAAATCTGAGACATATTCGACCCATAATCACGTTTTATTTTTCTCTCTTTCTGCGTATTGGACAAGGTATCATGTTCTCCCCACAGCCTGTTATGATTGAACATACCGACAAGTTCTTTCACTTCTTTATCCTTCATCCTGTCCAGATCCACTATAGCAATGTCTTCGGCGTCATAGTGGTATTTTTCAACCAGATCATAATATAAATTAATATTTATTGCAGTCCGGCAGGTCAGGATTAATTTAAGATTATCAGGGAAATCCCTCCCTATCTCCTTCAGCAGCTGCATGTAATACCCATAGT
>JAIEKC010000712.1:0-1360 GCA_029064505.1 Acetatifactor sp. | reverse complement strand
CCGCTTCCCCCACCGGCCAGCATGATCGCAATATCATAAACCTTGAAACAATTAATAGTCAGCATAACGACTACAAAGAAAGTAGTGGAGGAAAGCTGGGGCCAGGTTACATAGCGGAACTTATTCCATGTACCCGCGCCATCCAGGCTTGCGGCTTCATATAACTCTGCGGAGATACCCTGTAAGCCCGCCAGATAGATGACCATGTAATAGCCCATATATTTCCATACGCTGAACAGGATCATGGAGAAGAGCACCAGGCCGCCGCTGAACCACTGGGGCAGGTTCTCCTGTGCCATATGAAATACACTGTATAATATATTATTGACAGGCCCCTTGGAAGGATGAAACAGCATCTTCCAGACAGCCGTGATCGCTACCAGGGACGCAACATAAGGGAAAAAGGAAAGCGTTCTGAAAACACCTCTTCCTATTACTTTCTGATTTAATACAATGGCAAGCGCCAGAGACGCTACCATTGTAAGCGGAACCGTACCGATACAATATATAATGGTATTCTTAAGCGCTGCGGTGAAAAAGGTATCATCACCCAGTCTGGTAAAATTACTGAAGCCCGCCCATTCAATGGGGTTGCTTCCATCCCACTTTAAAAATGCCAGTGCAAAGGCAAATATGATGGGGATCAGAGTAAACACACAAAACCCGATAAAGTTAGGTGCAATAAAGGAATATGCCACCAGATCCCTCTTTGTCTCCCGACTCAAAACCCTTCCGGACTTAATTTTGTCAATCTGGCGATTGTAGTTTCCGATCTGAGCGATCATCTGTCTCTTTTTCTTATCATCTGTCTCTGTCCTGACATCCGTGATCAACTTGGTCAGCTCGCTCTGCAGGCTCTGGATCTTTGCCTCTTTCTGCGCTTCGTCTAATTTCGGCATACAAACTGCCTCCTTTCCCGATTCATGTGCCCCAAATTGCTCCGGGTACACATTTTCATACTTTCAACAAATACCCTTTTTGAAAGAAAGGGGCCGCTTTTGAGACGGCCCCTTGTGCTGCTTTATATCTGTTACCGTTCTTTCTGTAACAGTGACCCGGATTTCACGGAATCCTATTACTTGCCCTGAATTTTCTGAACTTCTTCGTTCATCTTGTTGATGCCCTCCTCAATGGTCATCTCACCGGTCATAATGGAACCATGGTAAGAATCCAGTACGGAGTTGATCTCAGATACATTCTCGCCGTAAGGCACTTCCAGATACAGGTTGGATACGGTCAATGCTTCTTTGCTCTCCGCATCGGTAGGAAAACCTTCCAGACCGGCGATCATATCCTTAACTTCATCTGTCATGATCGCAGGGAAGTTACCGGAGGAAGCCATAACTGCCGCACCTTCTTC
>JAIEKC010000711.1:0-10638 GCA_029064505.1 Acetatifactor sp. | reverse complement strand
GATAATATATGGATAACACATTCCAAAGGAAAAGTCGAAATAAGCAATATGTATGAAGAGTATGGAATCAGAACCGAGCTTTTGAAGAGTAAAAAGTTCTATCAGAATGCATTTGACACTGCAGTGAATTACGAGGCATTAATGGAATTGAAGAAGGACCTGATGCAATGAAATATCTCATTATGTGTGAGGGAGCAAATGAAAAAAAGATAATTGATCTACTGTTAGAAAATGGTAAGCTAATAGTAAGTGCGGATGATCTGCTTGGCCGTATAACCTATCACGCACGGCAGATCAAAACATCACCGATGGTTATGGGGCAATTGCGGATATACGGAGGTGATGTTGAAGTGTGGAGAATTGGGGATAAACAGACAGATAAGCTGGATATTCCCGTTGAGTTCAGGACCCGGATAAAGAAAGTAACAAAGTTTTGTACGCTTCCGGAACTGGAAATTCTGCTGATTTTGTCAGAGAAAAAATTTAAGGAATACGAAAAAGGAAAATCCCATAAACATCCAAAAGAATTCGCGAAAGAAAATATTGTTTTTAATAAACGCAGATATAAGAATGAAACTCAATTTTATCAGGAGTACTATGGAAAGGACATCAATAAATTGGTGAAAGCAATCCAGGAATACAAGCAACGCAATCATGCGCATAAGAATGATGAACATTATTTGATAGAAATATTGAACAGGTAGAAAAATATCCTGAATTGCAGGAGTGGCGTATACGGTAAGTCATGGATAAGAAAGAGGATGGCGGAAGGATGTGACCATGAACAAAGAATTATATAAGGACGCGCAGTTCATCATTGATCATGCGATCCGTCAGGTATTGCCGGACACTGCCGTGCAGAAAGCGTTATGGAATAAGAAGTATCCCGGCAATGTATATATGGCAGCCGTGGGAAAGGCTGCATGGCAGATGGCGAAAGCGGCTTTGAAATGTCTGCCCGAACCGCCTGTGAAAGGTATTGTGCTGACAAAATACGGTCATGTAATGCATTCATTGCCTGGTGTGGTCTGTTATGAGGCCGGTCATCCGGTGCCTGATGAAAATTCTTTTAAGGGAACCCGGGCCATATTGGATCTGACGGCGGATCTGACAGAGGAGGACACTGTGCTGTTCCTGCTCTCCGGTGGAGGGAGCGCTCTCTTTGAGCAGCCGTTGGTTACAGCCGCAGAGCTGCAGCATATCACGGGACAGCTGTTGGACAGGGGGGCGGACATTACGGAGATGAACATTGTCCGTAAACGTCTCAGCGGTGTGAAAGGAGGTCGTTTTGCCGGCTACTGTGCTCCTGCGGGAGTGGAAGCTGTCATTTTAAGCGATGTTCTGGGGGATTCTGCGGATATGATAGCCAGCGGTCCCGCCGTACCGGACACATCCACCTGCGCTCAGGCGCTGACCATTGCGGAAAAGTATAAGTTGGAACTGAGTGATAGGGCAGAAGCCTGTCTTAGGGAAGAGACGCCAAAGGATCTGGAGAATGTGACGGTGCAGATCATTGGCAGTGTGAAGGAGCTGTGCAACGCTGCGGAGATGGCATGCAGGCAGCTGGGTTACCGCACGGTGCTTCTGACGGATCATCTGGACTGTGAGGCTCGTGAAGCAGGCCGGTTTCTGGCTGATATACTGAGAAGCCATGCCGCGTATGGGGACAAGGTTGCTTTTCTGGCCGGCGGAGAGACGGTGGTTCATGTAACAGGTCATGGTATGGGAGGCCGCAACCAGGAATTGGCGCTGGCCGCCGCCGTCGGCATTGCCGGATTGAATGCGGCAGTGTTCAGCGTGGGCAGTGACGGCACTGACGGTCCCACCGATGCCGCAGGCGGTTATGTGGACGGGGATACGCTTCAGGCATTGACGGAAAAAGGGTATTCCGTTTCCGGGGTGCTGGCGGAAAATGATGCCTACCATGCCCTCAGGGCGGTACAGGGGCTGATCGTCACCGGTCCTACCGGCACTAATGTAAATGATGTGGCAGTGGCGCTGTTAAACGGATGAAAACAGAAAACAGCCAACGGATTCGAGCTCCCAGGTAAACACCGTCAAATTACCAGATAACTAATTGGGCGAATATAAAGTTCTCGATTTTGTAATCGTTCTGAACGCATTGATCTTCAGACGTTGCTCCCCAATAAAGAATAAAAAGAACAATTCGTGCAGTGAGAAATACAACTCATGCAGGAATTGTTTTTTGATTGATAACATGTAGTATAATGACCTTGTAACCGGGACGCGGGTGGATCAGGCGGATGCCCTCCGCCTAAGTCAAATTAACAGGATAAAGGAAGAAGACGTCTATGCCGGTAATAAGGCGGAATGAGAGGAAATATGGGGATTTGTGACAGCGAGAAACTGGATCGGATATTGCGGGCTTATGTATCGGAAGTTCAGTCATGGGCCAATGAAAACTTTAGATATGCCATGGCTCGGAGCAATATGATAGAGGAAAAATCCGTGGCAGACAGTGCGGAATTGGTCTTTGTCATGCGCAGAAAACCGCAGGATTTTGTCTTTCTCTCCACTAAAATAGCAAAACTGACAGCCAGATACCGCAGAAAGTATAAAATTGCTCTTCGTCCCGCGTTTCAGTGGGAAGAGGAAGGGTGTTGTGAAGCGATTGAAATTTAAGGGGAGAGTGTTTATCTCACTCCCCTTAAATTACTGTAGTTGTTCTTTTTCAGTCGGTTGCGTTCTTTCTTCATAAGGTAGGAGTCTAACCCGACAACATGGTTATTTAACCGGCAGCCATAAATGGTTCTGCCGTTTTCCAGTTCCTGGATCCGGGCCACCAGACCGTAAAGGTGGAATACGTATTTTTCCCCGAATCCGTCAATCTGATCGTTGAGAACCACATGTACCAGGCTTCCGGAGGGAAACTTGACATTGCTGTCACATACCACTGCAAATCCGTTGGAACTGACGTCCTTAATGATGGCTTCATACGCGGCGCGATGAGTACCCACCTGAATAGATGTCTCAATACCCACATAGCATCGGAAATTTTCCCTGCGGTTATATGCCACGCTCTCCGCGATCGTGGTAAGACTGTAGCAGAGTGTGCCGTCGGATCTCCGAAGCAAAGTGTTAGCCACATTTTTGAACAAATGCGGCTTATCGTTTCCTGTGGCGGCAAGGACATTCAGAATGACGCCTTTTCCCCGGAAGGATATGGGTTTGCCGTTCTGGAATACGGCATCCGCAAAGATCATATGTCTCCTGTGATTTATCTCCTGCACCTTACTGGTAAAAACGAGAGAATTGTTACGTACACTGACGAACAGGGTGAGCTCCTGTCCCGGCTTTAATTCTTCAATACGCATATGGTAACCTCTTATTATAACAGATCGGAAACGGACCGATCCTCATTTATTTCCGCGAGCAATGAGCCAAGTGTCGTGCTTGCACGAGCATTTGGCGAATGCCGCAGGGTCAGATACCTGAAACCTGCTGTGCTGCAAGATTGATATCCTGTCAGTCTGTTGCGGGGGCTTTGATCTCCAGCTGGAATCGTGCCGCTGTCATGGTCAGACGGATACGGTACAGATCATGATCCCATGCGGTCTGAAGCCTTGCATCCGTGATGGGCAGGACTTCTACAGACAAGGGTTCCGCCCCTGAAAAAGAAGCCTGTGCCAGAGTGCCGATCATTATGCTGTTCTCTGTCACCTTCGGCTCTTCATAAGTAATGAAATTCAAAATCACGTTTTGGGCATCCGTGGTATCCGTCAAAAGGATCTTACTGTCAAGTTTATCAAAAAAAACGTGCCGCGTATAGTGTTTTTTGCATGATTCCAGAGGATAGGCTCCGGACAGCTCCATGGAGATGCTGCTCTCTGTCTCGCCGAAGTGCGTCTCCACTTCTCCGGCGCAATAGATCGCGCCGTCACGCTGGTCGATTCCCTCTATGGTAGGCAGATTGTGATAGCAGGACTGCATGGTCCAGATTTCGTATCTGCGGGAAGAAAAAGTCCTGGCGGTATAGCTTTCCACACCGATATCGACGAACAGAGGCCGTCCGTTCTTATAAAGGGTAAAACTTCCGGTGTCATTGTGATTATGGCTGTCGTCATTATCCCCGGCTTTCACCGCAAGACAGAAGGTATCGTTCCTTGAGAGGAACAGTCCTACGCTGGGGTAATAGATATCCCTGTGCGCCGCTGTCCGGGAAGTATCATAGTCCATTACCTCCTGATAATGAAAGATGGTCTGCATCCTGTAAAAAAGATTCAGGCGATTGGACTCATCCGCAAAAATGTTTTCTTCCGCAGCTTTAAAATCTTTCGCTGCGAAGAGCATCAGTTCCGGCTGGCAGGTCCGTCTGCCAAAGAGAAATTCCCGCACACCGGCCCGGCCCGCCACAGGAGAGCAGTCCGCGAAATTAATATAATATTTGTCATCCACATGCACATTAAAAATGTAAGACGCGATGTTTTTGATCTTATCCCAGGCATACAGATCTCCCAGGGCCTTCCCTGTGATCTGATCCAGTATTTCCGCGGCACCGTCCAGACACAGTCCCGCATGGCGGAAATACTGGGCACCTTCGTCACAGCAGCCGTCTTCGCCGTAATCTTTCAGAAAATGATCCAGACTTTCCGCCGCCTTCAATGTCACAGCTTTTTCCGAATCGGCAAATTCCCTGTGTAAAAAGGCGGTGAGCAGGACGTTCTGGGTACACCAGGGCGTCCAGTTGCACATAGATTCCTCCCCTTTGCCCATCCACCAGAAGTGTTCGTGGATATAGGGTGTCAAAATGCGACGTTCCAGTTCACAGCCAATGCGGGAATTGATAAACGGACTTACTTTATCCAGCCGGCTTCCCAGCAAATACCGGATACAGGCAAGCTGTGCTCCCGTCTCGCAGGCGAAGAGATCCATAACGGGGCGGGTGACATCCGGAAGGATTTCCTGAGGGGCATTGCGGGCATAGGAGTTGTGAGGCGGCAGCTGCCATGCGCTTTCTTCGCAGATCACAAAAATGCCGTTAATGATATCGTCCAGAAAACGCCCCCGATCTTCCGCACATTCCGCAGCGACCAGAGAATTCAGGGCATATCGTCTCTCAAAATAGAGATTTTCAAAGTCCACACGATTGCCGGTACGTTTAAAATTCATAAAATCAGTGGCACGGATCACCGGAGGATCATATCCCAGATATTCTTCGCCCTGTGCGATCAGAGATCTGCGCAGCCCCTGCGGAAGTTTGTTGTAGGCCTCTCTGTCATCAATATCGGGAAAGGGCCGGTAATCCTGCAGCCGGTCATTTTTCTCCCAAAAACTTTCCACTGCACTCAAAAAACGCTTCTCCATTTTGCTCCTCCTGTTCATAAGCAGGGGTGAATGCCCTGCTGTACTGGAATTGACTGATGTTATCAGCCAAGCGGACAAAGTCAGCACACCCATACGAAAGAAGATATGCTCAGAGCCGGGTGTTCATGGTGTCTTCCTGATTGGTTCCGAGCAAAGACGGCTTACATGAACTGATTATTCAGATATTCGGTGGGAGAAACGCCCTCCACCTTCTTGAATACCTTGCTGAAATAAAAGGCACTCTCAAATCCCAGCATTTCCGCCACCTCATAAACCTTCAGATTGCCCTCCGCCAGCAGACGCCTGCTCTCCGCAACCTTACAGGTATTGATGTATTCGGAAAATCCCACATCATTATACCTGCCAAAGAGCTGGCTCAGATAATTGGGGCTGATGCCGAACACTGCAGCCACCTCATTGAGAGAGAGGCGTTCTTTCAAATGTGCGTTGATGTATTTTTTCACATTGGCAACAATATGATTCTTATAATCCTTGTGATGGCTTTCAAAAAGCTGACACATCTGTCGTTTGAAGGAACTGAGCCAGCTGACGATCTGTTCCACCGTTGTCTGCTTATAGATGGAGCGGTATCCGTCAGGGTTGTCGTGGAAGAAATCGGAAACGATCGCTTCACCGTCCTGAAGTAAGGATATGGACAGATACAAAATACTGCATGCCCCGTCCAGAGTCTGGACAAAGTGGTCGGGGTGGGCCAGGAAAAGTTCGCAGAGATTGTCCAGGGTACGGTTCAGGATCTCAGCGTCATATTCCTCAAAGGCTCTGGTCAGATCCTGCTTGAACAGGCTCATGTTAAAAGAATTGTGGCGGGAATCCGCCTTTATGCACTCCTCGAAAAAGACAATGGGATTATCCTCTTCCGTGGAAAGGCTGGCCTGTCTGGAGCATTGATAGGAGTCGCAGATGGCAAGAGGGGCATCCACCATACTGCCAATACCGCAGCGAAAAGATACATTGTAGTATTTGGTCAGAGTCTGGCTGATATTTTCCAGAATCTCCTTTAATTCCATACCGTAAGAATTATTATCAGCCAGTCCTGTCTCATAGCAGAAGATCAGGGCAAAGTGTCTGGTGTCCAGAGAGAGGCAGAAACAGGGACGGTACTTTCCGGACAGTTCCTTCAGCATCTGCATGGAAGTGGAAAACAGGGATAGCTGCTTTTCTATGGGAAGGGAATCCGCCTGATTTCCGGTCATCTCACCGTAGCAGCAGACATAGCCGTTATAGTGAAAATCCAGATTCAGATCGCGGCTCTGCAGGGAAAACTGCTCTTCCGATTCAAACAGGTTGTTGATCAGACGGATAAAGAACTTGTCATAAAAGGGATGTACGATATTCTCCGATGTACTGTTTCTGTTTGTGGATTCCTGTATCCGTTTCAGTACACGTTCCACGGCTTCCGTCAGGGAGGCGGGGGTAAGCTCCATCTTTACCAGATAATCTGTGACCTGGTAGGTGATGGCTTCCTTCACCATGTGGAAATCTTCATAGCTTGTTAAAATGATAAAATAAGGATATTCATTACCGTATTGTTCCCGGCACTTTCTGATCAGTTCCAGCCCGCTCATAACCGGCATTTTCACATCTGTGATCACAATGTCCGGAGACTGCTCACATACTGTTTTCAGAGCGGCCTGTCCGTTGACTGCGGTGCCGATGACTTTTATACCCAGTTCCGTCCAGTTCAGCATGGATTTGATGCCTACCTGGACCAGGGGCTCGTCATCCACAATAAGTAGTTTATACATAAGGGCTCCTTTATATCAGTGGTTTCTGCGTTGAAAAGTTACATTTTACATGGAATATGGATCGACATAGTGGTATATTCGCCTTCCACACTGTCTATGGTAATTCCATAAGTCTCTCCGAATTCGTATTGCAGTCTCTTGTGCACGTTGCTGACGCCAATCTCCCGGAAGAAATCCGCACTGCTTTCACCGTTGGTCAGGAGGATCTGCGCCGCCTTTTCCGAGGACATCCCGACACCGTCGTCAGTCACATCGATACGGATGGATGGAGCGCTCTCCTCTGCAATTTTTTCCGTATATACATGAATAAGGATATGTCCGGTACCCTTGGGCTCCACACCGTGGAATATGGCATTTTCCACAAGGGGCTGGAGGGTAAATTTAATAATCTGATATTCCAGAAGAGACGCATCGTCTATCTGCACCTCCATGGTGATGGTGCCGCCGTAACGATAACTCTGGATGGTAAAATAATCTTTCAGAAGCGCCAGCTCTTCCTCAATGGGAACCAATAGTCTGGTTCCTTTGGAAATGCTCTTCAACAGCTTTGCCAGAGCGGTGGTCATCTCGGAGATCCCGGCGGAACCCTGAATGGTGGCCATCCATTTGATGGAATTCAAAGTGTTATAGATGAAATGGGGATTGATCTGGCTTTGAAGCATTTTGTATTCCAGATCTCTTTTCTGTTTTTCGTCCTCAATCCTTCTGTTCATCAGCAGGTACACATTTTCGGACAGATCGTTGATACCCTTGCCGATATCTCCCAGCTCATGTTCCCATTCTATGGAAGGGTCCCGCTCAAAATCGCCGTCCGCCACCCGCAGCATTTTTGCCCTGATCTTGGAGACGGGGACATTGATCATGCGGTTCAGGATGATCATCAGCAGGATACCGATGCCCACAATGCTGATCAGAGTGCCCGCGAGTATAAGCCATAGCAGGAGCTGCTGGTCGCGCAGCTCTGAGCCGGAGATGCTTTGCCCGATATAACAGTCGGGCATATCTAGTGGCGATATCACTACCAGTCTGGTCTTTTCAGCATCCCTGACCTCGCAGACGCGCATATTGTCGATCAGTGCAGAGGAGGACAGATCCTGAGTTACCTCATAAGAGACATCCGTTTCGGTGAGGTGACCGTCCCTGTATATGTAATTGTGCCCTCCTATGGACAGGTACATATAGCTGTCTTCTGCAGTGGTATAACGCTTCAGCGCATTGGTAAATAAATCGGAGGAAATTTCCAGAAAGAGGACTCCTCCCCGAACGGAATTGTACTGGTAGGTTATGGGTCTGATGATTGGCAGCATACATTTGCCGTTGCGGTAAAAGGGATCTTTCACAAATCCGGTGGAAAAATCATATCCGGATGCTTCTAACAGTGTATCAAAGTAAGGCAGTTTCGGAACTTCAGCGGACAGATCGGCAGTGGATGAATAGGCAGCGCTGACAATCTGCAAAAAGTGCTCATCGGTGATCACTGCCAGTCTGTTGATATAGTCGTTGGACGGATTATTGCTGTATTCCTCGTATATACGGTCATAGGTGGACACGGACAGCACGGAGCCGGGGTTGGGATTCTTCTTTATATAAGTGGCAATATTGGCATTGGTCTGGCAGAATCGTACAATCTGCGAAATATCATCCATATTGCCGTTAATGGAATCCGAAAGCAGCTGCAGGCTTGCCTCGGTAGAGTGGATCAGGCTGTTCTGCAGATAGTTCTGGAAGATATAGTAACTTACGGAAGCAATGATGACACACATGCAGAGCAGACAGGATGTGGTAATAAGCAGTATTCTTTTCTGAATGCTGCCGACGGGAAAGCGGATATTCTTTTTCAAAGTGTCTGCTGGTCTCATGATCTGTTCCCCTGCTGTCAGTGCAACGAAATGGTATCCCGCGGACTGTCACACCGGTGAAAGAGTATTTTATGAGGTCTCACCGGATGCAGTGCGGTCAGCACACTGACAAATACCTGTATCAGATATATTCTATCATACATTTGGGGAAATGGTATAATTTAATTTGTAGCCTTTTGCATATCTCCACAGTATTAGTAGTGAAGGGAGGTTAAAATGTTGAAACGATCATCTATACGCATGGAAAACGACTTTGCAGGATGCAGCTGTCTCGACAATATTCTACTATGGAGAAAATGCTTGACAAGTCATAGAAATGTGGTATAGTACTAAATGCAAATGCGATTCATTTGCGTTTGGAGCGCGATAAACATTTGATCGCTCATGTATGGCGGTACAGTCAGATACATGAGGGGATTACTATGAAATGGAGACATATTATGTGTGATGTTGTGATAGATACACTGCTGGATACGGTAAAGTTGATTCCGTTTCTGTTTCTGACCTATCTGGCTATGGAATATCTGGAACATAAAACCGGGCAGAAGGCGCAGAGGCTGGTGCGAAAAGCGGGGAAGTTCGGGCCTGTGATCGGCGGGACACTGGGAATCGTGCCTCAGTGCGGCTTTTCCGCGGCGGCCTCCAATCTTTACACCGGAAGAGTGATCACATTGGGAACGTTGATCGCCATTTATCTGTCAACCTCTGACGAGATGCTGCCCATCCTGATCTCAGAGCAGGCGCCTGTGCGAACGATTGTGTTTATTTTGCTGGCAAAGGCGGCAATCGGTATTATTGCGGGATCTGTCATTGATATAATCTTTTCCTCTCATAAGGCGGAAGACCATCATATCCACGAAATCTGTGAGCAGGAGCATTGTCACTGTGAGGAGGGGAGTATATTCCGCTCCGCGCTGGTTCATACGGTGCAGATCGGATTCTTTATTCTGATCATTACTTTTTTGCTGAATCTGCTCTTTTTCTTTGTTGGGGAGGATGTGCTGGCGGGTCTGATATTGAACCGCAGGATACTGGGGCCCGTTCTGGCAGGTATAGTGGGTCTGATCCCCAACTGTGCGGGCTCTGTAGCGATCACCCAGCTGTATCTGGAGGGTGTGGTCGGCACAGGCGCCATGCTGTCGGGGCTGCTTACCGGTACGGGAGTGGGACTGCTGATCCTGTTTCGTGTAAATCATGACAGAAAAGAGAATCTGAAGATCCTGGGACTGCTGTATTTTATTGGTGTTTCGGTTGGAATTATGGTAGGATTGGCAGTGTAGGAAACGAATTTGTGCCTGTGGATCCAAAGAGCATAAGCTGTAGAAGGACATGGTGATCGATGATGGAGGAAAAGAAAGAGATAGAATACCCGCAGGGGATAAAGTGGACAAAACAACGGAAGAATGTGTATACCGTACTGCAGAAGGCAGCAGAACCGCTCACTGCGGTGCAGATCTATCATCTGTCGGAAAAGCTGGCGGATGGCGAAGAATACGCGCTTTCCACTATCTACAGGATCCTGACTGCCTTTGAGGAAAAGGGTATTGTGTCCAAGTCCGCATGGATGGGAGATGGAACCATGGTTTACGAACTGAATCGGGGAGAACATACCCATTACGCGGTATGCCTGGAATGCCATAAAAGGATTGCCCTGCAGAGCTGCCCCTTTGCTCACATCCATATGGAGC
>JAIEKC010000710.1:0-1988 GCA_029064505.1 Acetatifactor sp. | reverse complement strand
GTGTGAATACAAATTCCGCGCCCTGTTTGTGGTTTCTGCCGGTCAATGTGCCATGATGTGCGGTGACAATGGTCATGCAGATGGCGAGTCCTATTCCCATGCCCTTGTGAGTGTCCGCGGAGCGCGGATTCGTGTAATCCTTACCGTCGAAAAGGCTGTTCAATTTTTCGATGGGTATGCCGATGCCGTAATCTCTTACTGTGAAAGAGACTTCTTTTCCCATGTCCTCCACGATAAAGTCTATGGGGTGACTGCTGTTGGCGTGATATAATGCGTTTTCCAACAGATTGATAGTGACCTGTTCGATCAGTATGGCATCCATCGGCAGCATGATGAATTCATCCGGGATCTTCGCATGGATAATACATTCGGGATGGCGTTTCTCCATTTTCTGCAGCGCTTCCGCGATCACCTCCTCAATGGATTCTTCACTGGTACAGATGCAGAAGTCCTGATCCCGGATGCGGGTGACGGAAAGCAGATTTTCCACCATGTTAATGAGCCAGTTGGAATCCTCATAAATATTTGTGACAATAGTTGTCTTCTCTGTTTCCGACAGACAGGCCTGATTTTCCAGGAAGGCCACACTGTTTCCGATAATACCTGTGAGCGGTGTGCGGAGGTCATGGGATATGGCCCGCAGCAGATTGGCCCGCATTTTCTCCATTTCGGCTTCGGAGAGCTGTTTTTCCCTTTCGGCGATCATGTTGGATTGAAAGGTCAGATGGGAAGCAAGAGCGCTGACAGAAACGGTGATCGCCAGCAGGAATACAAAGGTTATGGGAAAGTCGGAAGAAATGATGTTCAGTCTCAAAAAATAAAGAACTGTCAGGAGACAATATATGACACCATACAGATATCCGATGGTGCAGCAGGAAACTATGATCAGGAAAAAGATAAAGATCATGGCGGTATTTACGGAATTGCGGCTGGTCATCTTGCTGAGAAAGCAGGAAAGGCTTATGGAAGTAGCCAAACCGAGAATGGAAATCACCAGACTGAGGATATGCTTTTGATAGGAAGGGAACAGATTCAGTTTCTTGAAAAGCATAATCAACATCTCCATTCATCGTATTACTATGTTTTAATTATAAAGATTTTGGGAGCTGATATCAACAAAACGACGTTAAGATAGTGTTAAGAAATGGGCGTGCCGGGTATATTGGTATGTAATACAAATAAAATGCCCCGAAGATGTGTTCTTGCCTACGGGCATCCGTCACACATTTTCAGGGCATACCTGATTCTGGACAATTATTTAATGTTTTCCGGGACCGGACGGATCATCTGCTCCACCTTCCGGAAGCGCCGCAGGGAAGGATCAGGCCGGACTCTGTCACGGGAAGACCGATCTCATCGGCTTCCACCTTTCCGCCGAAGCGTTTGACGATGGCGGCATTCATCATATAGGACAGCACCGCGGGCTGCAGACCGGTGGTGTAAGAATTGATCAGGAAGAACAGAGCGTCCTGGGAGAGTATCTGTGTTGTCAATTCCAGAAAGGGCCAGATGCTCTCCTCTATTTTCCAGATTTCCCCTTTGGGGCCTCTGCCGTAGGAGGGCGGATCCATGATGATCCCGTCGTATTTATTCCCGCGGCGGATCTCGCGCTCCACGAATTTGACACAGTCGTCCACCAGCCAGCGGATCGGTGCCCCGCCCAGACCGGAGCCGGCGGCGTTCTCCTTTGCCCAGCCCACCATGCCCTTTGAGGCGTCCACATGTGTGACAAAAGCACCTGCCGCCGCGGCCGCCAGAGTGGCGCCGCCGGTGTAGGCAAAGAGGTTCAATACCCTGAGGGGTCTGCCGGGAGTGCGGCGCAGGGTGTCATGGATCAGTTCCGAAAACCAGTCCCAGTTGGCAGCCTGCTCCGGAAACAGACCGGTATGCTTGAAGCTGAAAGGCTTCAGGCGGAAAGTGAGGTCTCTTTCCGACAGGCAGGGAAGGGGGTATGCGATGGTCCATTCATCCGGCAGGCGGAAAAACTC
>JAIEKC010000071.1:0-5200 GCA_029064505.1 Acetatifactor sp. | reverse complement strand
AATACATATGGAAACGGAAGAGTAGATTGTGTGAGCTGTCTGCGGCTTAAGCGGACAGAATGCGGAAAGGGATGGAGATCATTATGAATGTGATAGTATTAGCGGGCGGAACCAGTACGGAGCGGGATGTGTCTTTAAGCTCCGGCAGCAGGATCTATAAAGCGCTTAGGCAGAAAGGACATCGGGCGGTTCTGCTGGATGTCTATATCGGGTATGAGGGAGATACGGAGGGGATCTTTGAGAGAGATATGGACTGGGCGGCTCAGATCGGGGCTATCGGTGAGAAAAATCCTGATCTGGAAACGGTAAAGGCCCTTAGAAAGGATGGGGGTAAAAGTTTCTTCGGTCCGAATGTGCTGGAGCTCTGTCAGAGCGCCGATGCGGTGTTCATGGCTCTCCACGGTGCTAACGGGGAGGACGGCAAGATCCAGGCCTGTCTGGAACTGCTTGGCGTCCCCTATACGGGAACGGATTTTGTCAGTGCGGCGATGGCCATGGATAAGGGAATCACAAAAGATATTTTCAAAGCATACAATATTCCCACGCCTGCGGGTATCCGTCTGAAGAAGGGGGAACAGGAATCGGAGAAGGTTCCCTATCCCTGTATTGTCAAGGCATGCTGCGGGGGATCCAGTGTGGGCGTCTGCATTGCCCGGAATGACGAGGAATATCTTGCCGCAAAGGAAGAGGCCTTCCGCTATGACAATGAGGCGATCATAGAGCAATACATAGAAGGAAGGGAATTTTCCGTAGGCGTTATGGAGGGTGAGGCACTGCCGGCGATCGAAATTGCGCCCAAGGTGGGCTTCTATGATTATAAAAATAAGTATCAGGCGGGTTTTACGGTGGAGACCTGTCCGGCCGAGATCCCGGAAGATAAAGCCGCTGCAATGCAGCGGACCGCGGAAAAGGTATTTCAGGTACTGCGATTGAAGAGTTATGCCAGAATGGATTTTCGGATGAACAATGAAGGGGAAATCTATTGTCTGGAGGCAAATACCCTGCCGGGGATGACACCCCTTTCCCTGTTTCCTCAGGAAGCGGCGGCAATAGGTATAAGCTATGAGGATCTGTGCGAGAAGATATTGCAAAATGCATTCAGGAGAGTGTAGGTATGATGGATCTGACTTTAGGGGAGATCGCGGCGGCATGCGGCGGAAAGTTGATATTGAAGGGAAAAGACAGAACTGACATACGCGTCAGTTCTTTGGTCATAGATTCCAGATCAGTGACAGAGGGAGGCGTCTTTCTTGCCACCGTGGGAGAGCGCGTGGACGGTCATAGTTTTATTGCTTCTGTCTTCGAAAAGGGGGCGGTGCTTGCTGTCACCCAAAAGACGCCGGAGCGGGTGACGGAGGAGACCGGCATTTCTTCGGAGAGCTGGGGCAGCTATCTGCTGGTGGAGGATACCCTGCAGGCGCTGAAGGATATTGCGGAAGCGTACAGGCGTAAGCTTTCCATTCCTGTGGTGGGCATCACGGGAAGCGTGGGAAAGACCAGTACCAAGGAATTTATCGCGGGAGTGCTTTCGGAAAAATATAATGTGCTGAAAACGGATGGCAATTATAACAATGAGATCGGTGTCCCGCTGACCTTGCTTCGAATCCGCCGGGAGCATACGGCGGCCGTAATAGAGATGGGGATCAGCGATTTCGGTGAGATGCATCGTCTGAGCAAAATGGCCAGACCTGACGTATGTGTCATAACGAATATCGGGCAGTGCCACCTGGATAATTTAAAGACCAGGGACGGTATATTAAAGGCGAAATCGGAAATATTTGACTTTATGGCGGAGAACGGCCAGGTCTGCCTGAACGGCGAGGACGATAAACTCAGCGCCATCACTGAGATCAGAGGCAGAAAGCCCCATTTCTTCGGCTGGGGCGGCAATTCTGCGGAGGAAGTGACTGTGGGGGATATTGTGAGTCACGGACTGTGGGGCAGCGACGCGGTATTGACGGTCAGGCGGCGTGGAAGTGATATGGATGTTCCCGTATCCGCGGCGGAAGGAATGAAAAGCGCTGACACCGTAAAGATAAAGGTTCAGGTACCCCTGCCCGGCAGACATATGGTGTTGAACAGTGCGGCGGCCGCCTGTGTGGCGGGAGTGATGGGTTTATCTCCGATGCAGATTGCGGAGGGGATTCGCAGGATAAAGCCGGTAAACGGAAGAAATAACCTGATACGCCTGAAGAACTACACTCTCATAGATGACTGCTATAATGCAAATCCCGCCTCCATGAAGGCGGCTGTGGATCTGCTTGCCATGGCAGACACCGTGAAGGTGGCGATCCTGGGCGATATGTTTGAGCTGGGAGAGAATTCCCATGCACTTCATGAAGAGATCGGTGTTTATGCCGTTTCGGCGGGGATCGACAGAATCTACTGTGTGGGCCGGGAGGCGGAATATATGTATCAGGCGGCCCGCGGGCAGTCTGTCCGGTCTGCCGCGGCAGGAGATGCCGGTGCCGGGGCTGTCCGGCCGGGCTCGTCGGAGGATGGCTGTGCTCAGACAGGTCAGTCGCTTCTGTCCGGTGAGGCAGTGCAGGTGGTGTACTTTTCCACAAAGGGCGATCTGCTCAAAGCGTTGGAGACAGACCCGGCACAGTATGTTCCGGAAGGAAGCACGGTGCTTGTCAAGGCATCTCATGGAATGGAATTTACAGAGATCGTGGAAATGTTCAAAAATTTGTAACCTTTATAAAATCTTAATCCTTTTTTGCTTCGGATGTGGGAAAATAGGATTGGGATTTTTTAATGACGCTAAAGGTGTGACTGAGGATATGAGTGAAAATATTTTGATCGTGGACGATGAAAAAGAGATTGCGGACCTGGTGGCATTGTACCTGCGGAATGAGGGCTATGAAGTGTTTTTGTGCTATAACGGCAGCGACGCGTTGGGGATAATAGAAAATGAGCGGCTGGATATGGCAATCCTGGATGTGATGCTTCCGGACATCAGCGGTTTTGAACTGTGCACCAGGATCCGGGAGGACCATTGCTATCCTGTCATCATGCTGACCGCGAAAGGAGAGCAAATGGACAAGATCACCGGCCTTACTCTGGGGGCGGACGATTATATGACCAAGCCTTTTCTGCCTCTGGAGCTGGTGGCCAGGGTGAAAGCACAGCTGCGGCGTTATAAGCGCTATAATGCGGGAACGGAAAATGACGAAAGTGTCATAAGCATATCCGGACTTGTGCTGAACAGTAAAACACATGAGTGTACTTTAAACGAAAAACCACTGAATCTGACACCTACGGAATTTTCCATATTGTGGATACTCTGCCAGCGCAGGGGACAGG
Organism: Acetatifactor sp.; assembly: GCA_029064505.1. Lineage (GTDB taxonomy): Bacteria > Bacillota > Clostridia > Lachnospirales > Lachnospiraceae > Acetatifactor. The sequence continues at coordinate 1,894 of JAIEKC010000071.1, read as the reverse complement.
TGGTCAGTGCGGAGGAGCTTTTCTATCTGATATGGCATGACGAGTACTATGTGAAAAACAATAATACCATCACGGTGCATATCAGGCATCTGAGGGAAAAGATGGGAGATTCCTTCGAAGAGCCAAAATATATTAAGACGGTCTGGGGGTGCGGGTATAAGGTTGAAGGATAAACTGAAGAGAACCATAGGAACGGCACTGATCGTGCTGGGAGGGATCTTATTTTGTTATATGCTGTTGGGATTTTTTGATACCATGCTGGACGGATTCCTTCTGGACTGGCTGGACAGGAAATTTGTCTATTATGACTACAGCGGGGAAGTCCCCATGCCTATTATCCGCTGGTGGAGAGTGAAAGAGTATCTGTTCCGGGGACTGTTGGCCTTTGTGCTGACGGTGGCGCTGGCCGGAAGGGTAGTTCTGCTTCTGTATGCCGCCAAAAGAGAAAAACAGGTGGTCCATGAGGCGGGCAGGATGATAAACAATTATATGCATCATGACAGAGAAGTGACAGAGGTGTTTCCCAGGGAATATGCGGAAATTTCTCTCCAGATGGCGGAGATCAAGGCCGATATGCAGCGTCATGAGCAGGTGCTGAAGCAGGAAGCTGCCAGAAAGAACGACCTGATCACTTATCTGGCCCATGATCTGAAAACGCCGCTGACCTCAGTGGTGGGATATCTGAGCCTTCTGGAGGAAGCACCGGATATGCCCGAGGAGCAGAAGGCGAAGTATATCCGTATCACTCTGGACAAGGCGCTTCGTCTGGAGAAGCTGATCAATGAATTTTTCGAGATCACCAGATACAATCTGCAGCAGATCATTCTGGAAAAGGAAAATATTGATCTTTCCTTTATGCTGGTGCAGATGACGGACGAATTTTATCCTATTCTCCGGGAGCACGGCAATAAAGTGGATCTGAAAGTAAAGGATAATCTCACCGTTTATGGGGACGGTGAGAAGCTTGCCAGAGTGTTTAACAATATTCTGAAAAATGCCATAGCCTACAGTGATGCGGGAACGGAGATCGGCATATGGGCGGAGGAAGAGGAGGAGAATGTCATCATTCGTATTCTCAATCATGGAAAGACCATTCCGGAACAAAGACTGGATGCCATTTTCGACAAGTTCTTCCGCCTGGACGATGCCCGTGCTACCAACACCGGAGGCGCAGGGCTGGGGCTTGCCATTGCCAGGGAGATCGTGACGCTCCACGGGGGAACGATCACGGCGGACAGCAAGGACAGGGTGACTGCTTTTGTGGTGAGTCTGCCGAAGTAATACCATACAGGATGCGGCTGCCCCGGGGCAGGCATTACAGGTCATATTCCTCTTTCAAGGCAAAATATCTCTCGGAAATAAGACCGCTCACATGAGTTCCCAGGCTTTTCCGTGTCGCCTTATCCAGTTCGCTGATCAGGATGGGTTTCTGGAAATCAATGATGACGGTGGCCTTTTTCATTTTGGGAAGGTGGTCTTCGAATACGCCGGCGGAGTTTACGATAGTCATGGGGACTACGGGGATGCCGCCTTTTTCGGCGATCTTAAAACTTCCCTCGTGAAAGGGAAGGAAAGTGTCCGGTGTCTTGTTCCGCGTTCCCTCCGGGAAGATGCACAATGAGATGCCGTTCTTCACATCCTCGATGCCCTCCAGGATCGTTTTCATGCCTTTTTTGATGTCACTGCGATCCAGGAAAAGACAGTGGATATTTTTCATCCAGAGATTCAAAAGCGGATATCGCAGCATTTCTGCCTTGGCCACATAGCCGGTGATTCCGGGAAAGTGGTTCAGGGTCAGCACAACATCGAAATAGCTGCGGTGGTTTCCCACATACAATACCGCCGTATCGGTGGGAATGTTTTCCCTGCCCCGGACGATGACTTTGGCGCCGGC
>JAIEKC010000709.1:0-3625 GCA_029064505.1 Acetatifactor sp. | reverse complement strand
TCCTGGCACTGCTTTATGCGTTTGAATTTTACAAGTAATGATTAGAGTGTGTTTGAAAAATGGTTCAGACCGGGGAATTGCTGTATAAGATTATTCAGGAACAGTAAGAGGAAGAAAAGATGAGGATAGTGATATGAGATATGAAATTACCCCGCAGGAGCGGGAATGGGCACAGCAGACATGGGAGAAGCTGGAGACAAAGATCGCGGCGCAGAATGAGCGCCTGGGCAGTAAAATGCCCTATATTCCCGTGGATGGCAGATATGAGGACATGGGTGAGGAACATCTGACCTGGTGGACCAACAGCTTTTGGAGCGGGATTCTCTGGCAGGCGTACCATGCCACAGGAAAACAGACTTATGCAGATAATGCAGCGGCCACGGAGGCAAGACTGGACCGGGCGTTGGAGGAGTACACGGGGCTTGACCATGACATCGGTTTTATGTGGCTCCATACGGCGGTGGCGGATTACCGGCTGACGGGAAATGAGCAGTCCAGGCTGCGGGGGCTCCGTGCGGCGGCGATCCTGGCGAGCCGTTTTCAGCCTGCGGGAAACTATTTCCGCGCTTGGAACCACGGGGAAGACAGCGTGGCGATCATCGACTGTCTCATGAACCTGCCCATCCTTTACTGGAGCAGTGAGACCACAGGAGATTCCGCATGGAAGAAGCTTGCTATGGCACACGCGGATATGGCGCTGCAGGAGATCCTCAGACCGGACGGCTCCAGCAATCACATCGTGGCTTTTGACAGGGAGACAGGGGAAGTGACGAAGAAGCCCGGGGGACAGGGGTATGGAGAGGGTTCTTCCTGGACCAGAGGACAGGCCTGGGCGATCTACGGCATGGCATTATCCTATCAACACACCGGGAAACAGGAATATCTGGACGCCTCCAAACGGACAGCCCATTATTTTCTGGCAAATGCGGCTCTGGCGGATTATGATGTGGTAATTGATTTCAGGTCGCCTTCAGAGCCTGTCTACTATGACAATACGGCGGCAGCCTGCGCGGCATGCGGCTTGTTGGAGCTATCGGAGCATGTACCGGAGCCGGAGAAGCCTCTTTATGTGAAATCGGCGGTAAAGCTGCTGCAAAGGCTGACAGAGCGTTTCTGTAACTGGAATGCGGAGGAAGACGGGATCACTACGAAGGGCAGCGCACGATATGACAGGGCTTCCGACAGAGAGGGGCCCATCATTTACGGGGATTACTTTCTGGTGGAAGGAATTCTGAGACTTCTGGAGAAGGATTTCCTGATTTGGTAGGTTTGACTTGAGCCAGAAAAATATAAGGATATTTGACCTGTGCTATTTTCTGGCAGGCCTGTTGGCGGAAGAAACCTCCGAAGCGTTTACCCGGAGAGAATGGCTGGAAAATGTGGAAGCGGTTCTTGCAGGCTATGAAAGTATCACAAAGCTTTCAGTATAGGAAAAGAAGGCTTTTTGCTGCGTGGCGGAATGCATCGAAATTCTGTTTGCGGCATATTTTTCGGGCATTCAGGATACAAAGCTTGCAAAGGATGCCTGTCGGATACTGGATTTTATCCGGGACTGTGAAGAAGATCTGGCAAAGGATTTATGATAGGATCGTATATCAGAGCGTGTTTGATAATTGCATCCCGCAAAGTGTGACGTACATCCCGGGGAAAGTATTTTTCAAACACGCTCTGGTGCTCCATTCGATCTTTTTTTTAAATCCTGACTCAGACGGTCAGGAATGCCGCGGGGGCCTCTGACAGCGAAAATGTTGTATTCCGCTTTCAGCTTATCGAAGGGAAAACGATCTGGCTTATACCGTTTTAACAGCTTTATTTTCATCAGACTTTTGATGGTAAGGTTTTCATCCTGATAGTGATGTGGAATATCGGTCTCCAGTACTTTACATTTGTACAGGATTGCAGATATCGGTGCGGCCACATACAGAAACACGGTATCTTTTGATTTGATGCCATTTCCCTGCTTCCAGTCAATGACATCTGTGGCGTCAAAGGCGTGTTCAATGTCGTAATATTTCGGGTTGGCCGGGATGATCCACTCCTTTGGCGGTCTGAGCTTTGCTTTCTTTTCTTTCGAGGCTGTGGCCTGATAGCTCATATCGATCATGTCGCAGACCCTGTCGAAGGGGACGGTTCCGTCCAGAAGAATGGAGATCCAGCTTTTCTTGCTCATGTGATAACCCGGGAAAAAGCCATTCTGCTGAAGCAGGATGTCATGGAGCATGGGATCGTCGGTTTTGACATTCAGGGTGCAGACATATCCCTCTTCCGGAAATCCGAATTTACTCCGGGATACCTCCATTACAAGTCCGTACCATTTCTGATTGTCCTCATGGCGGAAAACGGCGGCGTCCGGAGAAGTTTTCCAGAGATATTCTATCCGGCTTTTGTATTTCTTTTTGACATAATTCAGAACCGCTTCTCTCAGGGAGCCGTTTATCAATTCATTTTCCCTGTTCATCTGATCACCTTTCTGCGTTTGGCATATTGTATCGGCTTCGCCCCAGAGGAATCGCAGAGCCGAAAATGTCTCTTTTTCGAAATTATATCACAGTTACAGACTGAATGCCAGAAAGAATGGTTTCAATATATAACCTGGGTTTTGGTTCCTGTGTTTCGGAGGTGAACCGGTAAATCCGCTGTTCCAGATTTTGTTTCGGGATATTGAAGCAGGATTATGTGCGTGCTAAAATAAAAAGGATAAAAAAGATTTTATGGGATCAGGCAGCATTTTTATCAGGCGGGAGATATGCCTGACAGCGGCGAAGGTGTTTTCGCAGAGTAACCTTGAGGAATATACGGATGAATTTTAAGAAAAAGACCATAATCATGTGGGCAGCATTGTTTGTGGCGATGGCGGTCATATTGGCAGGCAGCAGAACGGACGATTGGAAGCAGCCTGCACTTCGGAAACGAATGCTGATGAAAAATCTGTGGCAGGCAGAGCAGGGAGCAGGAAATTCTCCGCAACAGATGTGGGCAGCAGTTTCGGGGCAGGAAGTATGGGAAGACCAGGCACTGCCGCTGTTGGGTAAAATGGCGTCGGCTGTGGGGACAGGCGCGGTTTGTACGGTGAAAAGAGGAGAAGCCTGTGCGGCGATGCTGTCGGAATCAGGACGCCTTATAGAGGGAACGGCACGGAGCGGAGCGGTTTTGGAGGATCAGGATTTTGTATATTTTTATAACGGATGTGAGATCAGGAAAATCTCCAAAGAGAATCAGGATGCTTCTGTCATATGGAAAAGCGGCGAGACGGAAGAGGTATCTCTGAGCGGAAGTGCGGTGCTGGCAGGAGACAGGATATTCTTTCTGGAAAGCTGGTGGGCCAGAGGCCGTATAACCGAGATCCTCTCTGTCATAAACACGGATGGAACCGGGTATGAGCGCATAGAAGAAAAGGAGAAGCCGGGGGGATTTCTGTATTTCTCAGATGGCATTCTTTATGTGGAGGACGGCAGATCCCGGCGGGAACAGGGAGTCTATATGGATGGCAATTCCGTCCGGGTCTATGAAATTTATACGGACGGTACTTGGAATAAGATAAAATCTCTCACCGGATATGCGTGCAGAGCGCTGCCGGATGCTTTGAAGACCGGAACTGCCGCATTCTCCAATAAAGAATATTTAA
>JAIEKC010000708.1:0-4009 GCA_029064505.1 Acetatifactor sp. | reverse complement strand
ACTTTACGGAGTGGTCAAGACGGAAATGGATATTCTATACACCCAGGTCAGTCTGATCGGTATCCAGTATGACTGTAACGGGGCGGAGGATGTGCTGGCGGAGACGTCCGCGGAGCTTTCTGCCCGCGGCAGCGTTCTGCAGGACCAGTGCTTCCAGGCGTTGTCGCTTCTGGTGGATACTCCGTATCAGGAGATTCTGGAAGCGGATGCGGGAAAGGAGAAAATAGAAAGTCTGCGCGGCTATGAGGCAGTGCCGGAGAGGCTGTTTGAACTGCATGAGGAGGAGGACCGGCTGGTTCAGTCTTACGATCAGGTAATGTCTCAGACCTTTCAGGTGACGGTGGACGGACAGGACTGGACGGATGAAACTCTGAGCAATGCGGATATAAGCAATAAAGAATACTATGACATAAGCGAAAAACTGGAACAGGAACGGAATCAGAGGGCGGGAGAGATATACTGTCAATTGGTCAAAGTGCGGACGGATATTGCCCATGAGGCCGGATATGACAATTATGTGGATTATGCTTACAGGGAGATATACAACCGGGATTATTCACTGGAAGACATTCAGGCGGTGTGGGCAGCAGTGAAAGAGAATATAGTACCTCTGGAAGACGTGGTCATGAACAGTATCAGCAGCCGGGATATCAGGGGGCTGCATCGCGAGGCAAGGTCCGGCGGTGAAGAGATTCTGGATGCCATTCAGCCTTATATGGGCAGGATCGATCCGGAGTTGGGTGAGACCTTTGATTTTATGCGCCGGTATCATCTCTATGATATTGAATATAGTGACAGCAAATTATATATGGGATACACGGTGGGACTACCCACATACGGAACTGCGTTTATTTTCAACCAGCCCTACGGGGATTTTCAGGATTACATCGATACGATCCATGAGTTCGGACATTTTAACGAGACTTTCCACTGTACGCAGCATGATCTGTGGGCTGACTTTAACATTGATGTTGGGGAGATTCATTCTCAGGGATTGACGCTGTTGTTTACGGAGTATTCGGACGAGCTTTTCGGTCCATATGGCGATGCCTTTTCCAGGATCATTGTCTGGAATATACTGGACACGGTTGCGGATGGCTGCCTGTTTGACGAATTCCAGGCTACAGTATATCAGAATCCCGATATGAGCCTGGAGGAGATCAACGGTCTGTATAAGCAGCTTGCAGGGCAGTATGGCTACCTGTATGAGGAGGATGAGGAAGTCTATGACTGGATTCAGGTTTCCCACAATTTTCAGAGTCCGTTGTACTATATAAGCTATGCTACATCCGCGCTTTCGTCGCTGGATCTGTGGCTGGTATCCCTGGATGATCGGGAAAAAGCGGTAGATATCTATATGGATCTGACGACCCTTTCCCTTTCCCTTCCTTACCGGCAGGCGATAGAAGAGGTGGGACTTCGCAACATTTTCCGCCCGGAGGCCATTCCCAGGATGGCGGCGGAGCTGGAAGAACGTCTCGGGGTCGAGAGAGGGGACGGCACCGGAAAGGCAGCTTAGAGCTGACAGATAAATAATGTGAATGGCCGGAGATTCGTGGATGCACGATTTTCGGCCATTTTTGTATAGGAGAACAGGCAGACGTTTGTCCCTATAGCTTTGCGTGATCTTGCGAGAACCGCGAATGGAACAGACAGATCTCTTCGAGAAGCACATGCGGTGCTTTTATAGAATTGTGTGATTTTGGTGTGCAGCTTCGAAAAGTTTTTTCGGCTGATCCAAATAGTGTTACATGGTCCCGTATGCAAGGGAGAAAAGATGCGGGCGGAGAAAGTACTTGACTTTTAATTATTACGAATGTAATATATAACATATACTTTACATACAAAATGTGCATGTTTTAAAGGAGCATATATTTTTTATGCTCAAATCTTACATGCGTAATAATTATGAGATGAAATCCTATTGTAAAGTGAGTTTGAAAAATGCTTTCTCCGGGGCGCGCAGGCCGGAGGGGGAATGATTTTTCAAACATGCTCCTGTAGAGCGGCAGAGAATCGGTTCTGCAGAGAAGGGAAAAGCAGGAGGAACACTGAATATGGTCTGCGTGTCTGTGGAAAATCGTAGGAGGATTGATTCATGTTAGGAACAGAAAAAATGACTTTTGGGGAAGCAGTCTGAGAATAATGGCCCGGATCAAAAGGAGACAGAATCGGAGACTCTTTATATTGCAGATTGTCTTCGTGCTGATGTTTGGAATCCTGCTACGCCACTTATGGGACCTGCAGATCATAAACGGACAAAAATATGTGGACGAATTTGAACTGAGAATCACGAAAACGATAAGGGACGGTAATCTGAGAGGGAATATATATGACTGTAACGGCGAAATTCTGGCATATAACACACTGGTCTATACGGTTACCATGGTGGACAACGGAAGCTATGCATCCGGGCGGGAGAGACAATTGAAATTAAACAGTATGATCTACAAGGTGATTAGAAAACTGGCGGAGAATCAGGAGCAGTTAAATAATGAGCTGAAGATCGCGGTGGGATCGGACGGCAGCTTCGAATACACCGTGACGGGCAGAGCACTGGACCGGTTTAAGGCGGACGTGTTTGGGGAAGCGGATCCTGCCAATCTGAGTGAAGAGCAGCTTCGTATGAGCGCAGATGAAATGATACGTTTTCTGGCGGGCAACGGCAGATTTGCCCTTTATGGAGAGGGGAAAAAGGAATATTCGGAGGAAGAACTGCAGAAGTACGGCTTGCCAAAGGAGTTTACCCAGGAGGAAGTACTGAATGTTGTGGGAATAAGGTATATGCTGTCTCTGAATGCTTATCGAAAATATGTGCCTGTTATTCTGGCAGGAAATGTGTCGGAGAAGATGGTTGCCTATATCATGGAGAATAATATTGAACTGCCGGATCATGTGTGGGATACGGTAAAAACAGGAATGGTTCAGTATGCGCAAAACAATGCCGTGCTAAAGGATATGGAGATCCGGATGGCAGGCAAAACGGGAACGGCCCAGGAATCAAAACGCAGACCGGATCATGCATTGTTTGTGGGATATGCTCCCGCGGACGCCCCGGAGATAGCAATAGCGGTGCGTATTGCAAACGGGTATGGTTCATCCAATGCGACTGCCATCGGCAGGAGTATCTTTAATTACTATTTTGGGATCGAGGGAAAGGAAGAGGTTGTCACCGGACGGGCTTCTTCCGCCACCAATATCAGAACGGATTAAATTATTGCGAGTGGGGAAAGGACTGAGCGCGTATCCTCTTTGTCAGTCTGAGGGGCAATTCTCATGTGGCATGGGATCTGAACCCGCAGACTGTGATCGGGGAACACTTCCGAAGAGAAATTCTGTCCACCGGGAATAATTATATGAGAATATGAAAAAAGTACTTGCAAAAGTTAGGAAAACATGGTAATATACATAATGCGTCGTGAGCACGATGTAGTGCATTGTTATTCCTGTCTTTTACAATAAGGGCAAGACGCAGAGACAGCCGTAAAGGCGAATGAGGCTCCATGGTCAAGCGGTTAAGACATCGCCCTTTCACGGCGGTAACACGGGTTCGATTCCCGTTGGAGTCATCTTTTTACAGTTTACAGCATATAATTGAGTATGGTGCGACAACCAAGTGATAAGGCCTTCGGTCTGTAATATGTGTGTCACCATAAAGTGCTGAATAAAACATAGTATATGGCGCAGTAGCCAAGCGGTAAGGCAATGGTCTGCAACACCAGTACGCACCGGTTCAAATCCGGTCTGCGCCTCTCAAAAACCCCGATTTTTCGGGGTTTTTTGTTACCCGCTTTTTCTCTCCGTTCTTTTTTAGGCTCAGTCGGTTGATCTGCAAACCGGGATGCAGACTGCCGTTGCGGGATTTACCTGGCAGCCGGGGGACAATTTCATGCCCAGTCCCTCCGGGAATAAGCCGCTGCATTATTCCTCTGACTCCAGAGCGGAGGGCTGAGGTATCTCACGGCTGGGAATGGTGAATCTGGAAAAGGGTACTTAAATAGTACAATAA
>JAIEKC010000707.1:0-2002 GCA_029064505.1 Acetatifactor sp. | reverse complement strand
TGCCATTACTCCTCACCCCCTGCCTCGTCACCGGTGCTGTTCCTCTCACTGGGAGCCAGGAAGGATTTCAGCTTCTCTTCGATGACTCTGGGATTCTCTCCCGCCTGAATGGACAGAAGTCCCTCGATCATAACTTCCTTCAGCATCATCTCTGCCGAGTTATCCGCTTTCAGTTTATTGGAAACCGGTCCACAGATCCAGTTTGCCAGTATGGAACCGTATAGTGTGGTGATCAGCGCGACCGCCATCGCGGGCCCTAACGTCGATGCATCATCCATATGATACAACATATCTACCAGACCAACCAGAGTACCGATCATACCCCAGGCAGGTCCCATACTTCCCAGTGTGTCCCAGAAACCGATACGGGTCTTGTGTCTGCTGTCCAGACTCACAAGCTCCGTTTCCATAATTGCACGCACCAAATCAGGGTCCGTACCGTCTACGATGAGCAGGATACCCTTCTTCAAAAACTGCTCGTCCATATCCGATGCCGCTTCCTCCAGAGAAAGCAGACCTTCCTTACGGGCCACATTTGTCAACTCTATGATCTTCTGTATCATTGCCGCGGTATCCAGGGTCGGAGCCTTAAAGATCAGCATAAAACTTTTAAGGCCTCCAATATAATCCGCCATGCTGACCGAAGTCATCGTAGCGAAGAAAGCACCGCCAAAGGTAATGACGAAAGAAGGACCATCCAGATATTCATGAAATCCTGCCATACCGGCAGAACTGATAATACCAAATATAAGCATTACAAAACACAAAAGTATTCCGGCTAATGACGCTATATCCACAATTGATCACCTACACTCCCCTAAATTTTTCGAATTAATCCGCAAGAACATCTTTTCTATACAATTTTACAAGATTTTTCACCTCTTGTCTACTTTCTTTTACAATTATTTTTTTCCCCGTGGTCATGGTAATGACCGTATCCGGTGTCTCCTCAACGATCTCAAACAGCAGAGGATTCACAAGAATCTTTTCGTTATTGATCTTCGTCACCTCAATCATGCAAGCCTCCCCGCCTGTCTTCACTTAGAAAGGGAGCGAAAATCCGCTCCCTTAGTATAGCACACATCCTGTCATATTGCGAGCAAAAGATAAAAAAGTTTCAAAAATTATTGATGGAAAATATTATCTCTTCAAATTGGTCAGCTCTTCCAGCAGCGTATCGGAAACCGTAATGATACGACTGTTCGCCTGGAAGCCACGCTGGGTGGTGATCATCTCCGTAAACTCGGAAGACAGATCCACATTACTCATCTCCAGCTGACCGGTTGACATCTTGCCGCCGCTTGCGGTGATATCCACTCCGATCCCGTCGAACTCACCGGAGTTCAGTGTGGCGCCGTACATATTGTCGCCGCGCTTCTCCAGACCGGAAGCGTTGGGGAAGCTTGCGGTGGCAATCTGTCCCAGAAGCTTCGTCATACCATTGTCATAGCTTGCATAGATCATACCGTTCTGCTGAATGGACACGCCGATCATCTTGCCCAGGCGCCGTCCTGCTCCCAGTCCCTGAAGAAGGTCACCGCTGGTAGCGCTGGCGGTGGAGGTGCCCTTGTTGTCCGGCTCGGACAGCTGGGAGAAATCGATTGTGATATTAGAGAAATTTCCTCCCAGAGCGGACAGATTCAGACCGCTGTCAGACCTGGTAGTCGCTCCGTTTATGCCATAGAAATCACCGTTATTTGAGTTAAAGTGGATGCTGATACCGGTAAAATAGCGTCCTACGGTATCAAAGGTAGGATTCGTAGTCGTGTCATTTTCATACGTCGGGAGCTTTTCCCAATCATTGCCGGTATTTCCCGCAAGATTCGCCAAAAGCTGCTGTACCGAAAGTCGGGATGCAGCTGTTCCGGGGTTTGCAGGATCACTGACATCACACAGCAGATTCAGGAATTCATCCGTGGATCCCTCAAATCCGTATGCCTTCGCAATGGCATCCAGTCCCTCCTGGACGGTAATTGTCTCCGTGTCAGTACCGTTCGTGACC
>JAIEKC010000706.1:0-2268 GCA_029064505.1 Acetatifactor sp. | reverse complement strand
TGCTCTGAGGCAAATAGGTCAATACACCGGAAACAGCGCCTGTTGTCTTTGATTGCAATAGCCAGTGCTATGCAGATATAACATCTCTTCCCATATAGGAGTCTCCTTTCCACTTAATTACCGCATCTGCCCAACGATAAAGCCTATATTTTCTTCAATGGGCTTCCTTCCGTCCACCCGTATCACAGGGCAGTTTAACGCTTTTATCCATTCCTCAACCGTATTCTCCGCCCTGGATCCTACCAGAGCAAAGAAACGCTCTTCCTGTTCATGTAAATCTCCGCCGGATAACATTCTGTCACCGAATTTCTGAAAAGAACGATCTCTGACCCGTTTCAGCCGGATATCCCTCGGAACATCGATCAATACGACACACCGGAAAAAAGGATAAACCGCTTCCCCGTAATCCCCCTTTACAGAAGCAAACACAAAATCTTCATGTGTCTCTATTTCTTGAAAAAGAAGCTTTTCAACCTCCTCACGGGAACGCGGAGAAGCAAAGATATTATCAGGATCTGCCTTGGGAAAATACAGGTCTTCATTATCGATAAAGTGAAAATGCAATCTCTCTGCAAGAGCTTTTCCCAGCGTACTCTTTCCTGCGCCATTCAGGCCGCATACTATGATCCCTGTTCCCATCAGGCCCTCCATTATATTCCCGTTCATGGCTGTAGTATTAATAAAATATCATACCCATATTCCTGTGTCAATTCGTATTTTCCCCTCTTCCTTTCCCTTTTTCCTGTCTCGTCCGCGATAATACGACACAAAATGCCGGTAACCATCCCTTCGTTCAAGCGAGATCGCACGTTTTAAAATATTGGGGCACTACAAACAGCAAATCGTATAATCCCTTTCGCCCTTCGACCGGAACATATAATCTTATACCTTCCTGCTTCATGAATTTCTAAGGTAAAATCTTCCATCTCACTGTAACTGTTTCCGAAAAAGACCGGATCCTTATCTGCCTCCCCTATACTGATATAAATTTCTCCGCCATCATAATCATGAGTGAACGCTATGATGTCTCCTTCCTTAAGGTCATATTCCATCTCCACACATGTATTCAATTGCTCCGCTACTATCGTGAAACCGTCCGCTTCGTCAAGAACAGAGTAAACCGAACGTTTCGTAAAGTAGAAGAGCATTCCAATGCATATTACGATCAGCAGCATAAGAACGGATATGCCATAATACTTATAGTTTACACTTCTTTTCTGCGGCTGCATGTTTTTCTCATATTGATAAAACCAGTAAATCGTATGGCTAAATATGAACAGGTACAAAATTGCTTCTATCAACAGGATAACTGACAATATATCCTGTATGATACTTCCTCCGCCATATCCCAGAGTGTTAGCGAATAACTGCGGTAAAACGACAAGTGCAAACAGGATGATGAGCGGAACCAGCCTGCCCTTAAAAACACGTTTCATCATATCAAGTCTTGATGAATCATCGCAGAATATTTCTTCCCTCTCCTGACCGATGCCATGTTCTTTGCGAAAATAACTATATCCTGCAAAATCAAACAGATACTCCCAGCCACAATCCACAAACATTTGAACATACTCTGTTTTGTTGTTTATGCCGTCCTTATTGTAATCCAGACAGTACGTAAACTTCCCGGGTTCACATTTCTCAAAATGATAGAATCCGGGAAGTTTAATTTTACTCAGTTTCCATCCTTTTTCATGCATAGAACTTAAATATTCTTCTTCCTGCCGATATTGAAAAATGGTAAACCACTTCAGATCAACTTTTTTGTCCTCCATTATCTCATCTCCCTCATATTCCTGTATAATCGTTCGATCCTTTTCATTTCGATATCCAATACTTCGGTTCCCAGAGCTGTAATGATATATATTTTCCTTTTATCCTCTTCTCTGATAAATCTTATCAATCCGTCCTTTTCCATTTTAGACAGACTTCCGTACATGGTTCCGGGAGCCAGCACAATGTCACCCTTTGTCATCTCCTTTACCTTTTGAACGATCCCGTAGCCATGATTCGGTTCCTTAAGGCATAAAAGGATGTAAAAACCTGTTTCCGTCATAGGAACATAAACCTTCTTTATATGAGCGTCCATATCATCCTCCTGCTCAGCGCTGCGATGCATCGCACCTCGATATATATTGTATCGCACTACGATATATATGTCAATAAAAAAAGTAAATGCTTTTACAAATAATTGTTACTATTCACAGTCGGTTTGATGGAACGACAAATAAAGCGGAGCTGTAACACCGCTTTCAATGTTCTGATGTG
>JAIEKC010000705.1:0-4793 GCA_029064505.1 Acetatifactor sp. | reverse complement strand
GTCATACACTTTCGCCCGCAGGAATCCTATGAAAAATATTTGAAGCTTCTGTCAGCGCAATGGTGCTGATCCAGATGTTCCTGCCTGTCAGCAGGCTCCTGTTTCATGGGGACGGCGGGGAACTGGCGGCGAAATCTCGGGAATTTCTGGAGGGACTGGAGGCGGAAATGTCGGCTGCGGAGAGGCAGGCTTACGAGTCGGATGCCCTCCTGGAGCAGATGACGCTGGAGGAGATCAGAAGGCAGGTGGAGGAGCAGGCCGCAGGAGAGGAGACGGATCCGGAGAATGAGGAAGCGGGAGACGGCAGCATGGACACTGTGGCGGCGGACGGGGAAGGGAATGATACATCGGCTGACACCGTACGGATAGACAGGATAGAGGTGGGGGAAATACGGGTCCGGCTTCAGACAGAATCTCCGGAAGCCGCATCCCCGGAGTAGAGCATGTATCAATGCGTCCGTGCGGAAATATGTCATTGCAGATGGTGATGGAATGGAGAGTATGTATGAACGGCATTTGGGAAAAGTGGTTCAGGGAAAAGGATATCAAAAAATGGTTTAAAAAGGACAATCTGATCGTTCTCATTCTGACAGGGGTATTGCTGGTCATCATAGCGCTGCCCACCAAAGACAGCGGAGAAACGGGGGGACTTCAGGCGCAGGGGGAGGCTCCGGAAAAGGAGACCACGAAAGCCCCCACGGATATCACGGATACCGCAGATCCGGACGGGGAGTATGCGAGACAGCTGGAACAGCGGCTGCGGGAAACGCTTTCCCGGATGGAGGGCGTGGGGCAGGTGCGCGTTATGATCACATTGAAATCCTCCCAGGAACTGGTGGTGGAGAAGGAGCAGCCCTATCTCCGGGCTTCCACCAATGAGAACGACGGGCAGGGCGGAAACCGTACGGTCACTCAGCTGGAGACGGAGGAAAACACGGTCTACAGGACGGATGGGAGCGTAAGCGAGCCCTATGTGATCAAGACCCTGCCTCCTCAGATCGAAGGAGTGGTAGTGGTTGCCGAGGGAGCCGGCAGCGGTACGGTGAACAGAACGATCGTGGAAATGATACAGGCACTGTTCGGGGTGGAGGCGCATAAGGTAAAAGTGGTAAAAATGGAAGTGACCGATGACACAAGATAGCATATATTTGTGGAAAGGCTCATACAATGAAGTAGTAAAACGCAAAGAAGGAGAAAGACGTGAAAAACCTAATCAAAAAAAATCAGCTTATGATCACCGCACTTGCCATTATGATAGCCATTGCAGGCTATCTGCAATTTGCGGGTACAGGACTGGAGGAGGAATATCTTACCACGGAGGGTGATGCCAATACCGGGGGAGCGAGCACTGTGGATTCCGGAGGCATCATTACAGAGAATTATATGTCAGACGGGCTTTTGGATCTGTCGGAGGAGGATCTGATGACAGACGGACTGACGGAAATGGAAAGTCTGGACTCCGATGTGGACATTATCGTGGAAGATTATCTGGAGGACGGAATGGATATCATAGGAGTGGAGACTTCGGCGGATGCTCTGTCGGCAGGGACAGATCCCGCGAGCGGCCAGGTGGCGGAGGCAAATCCTGCGGACGGCCAGTTGGCGGAGGTGACGCCAGACGAGGATGAGATTCCCGGTGAGGCCGTGTTCACATCCACCAACGGAGTGACGATCCTTTCCGACGCGAAGCTCCTGAAGGAGCAGACGAGAGCCAGAAACAAGGAGACACTTCTGGAGATCATCAGCAGCGAGGGTCTGACCGATGCTCAGAAGCAGGAAGCGGTGGATACCATGGTGGAGATGACGGCTATTGCGGAAAAGGAAGCGGCTGCGGAGATACTGCTGGAGGCTAAGGGCTTTAAGGATGTGGTGGTAAGCATCAACGGCGATGCCGTGGATGTGGTGGTAAATGCGTCCGAGCTGGATGATGTCATGAGAGCACAGATAGAAGATATTGTGAAGAGAAAGACAGAAGTTCCCGCGGAAAACATTATTATCAGTACTGTGGTACAGTAAAAAGAGATTCTGGACTTTCACAGTAAATTTTGGTATAAATTACATAAAATATATGATATACTAAGGGGAAAAGAACCCGCAAACCTTCTTGTGAAGCGGATGAACGGGAGTCAGCGGTTAGCGTGAAAGGATCATAAGTTACATGAAGAGAGTATTTTTGATCGTACTGGACAGCTTTGGGATTGGGGCGATGGAGGATGCGGCTTCTTACGGGGATGTCAATGTCAATACCCTGCGAAGCGTGTCCGCCAGTCCCTTTTTCCATGTTCCGAATCTGAGGGAACTGGGATTGTTCGATATAGAGGGCGTCACGGTGGGAGAACCGGTGGGAAACCAAAATCATAAGGCGCTTATTGCCCGTGTGAGGGAGGCATCCAGAGGAAAGGACACCACCATCGGCCATTGGGAGATCGCAGGTGTGTATTCTCCCCGGCCGCTTCCCACCTATCCGGAAGGGTTTCCGGAGGAGGTGCTGGAGCCTTTCAGACAACAGACAGGCAGAGGCATACTGTGTAATAAGCCATATTCCGGCACAAAAGTGATCGGCGATTATGGGGCAGAGCATCTGCGGACGGGCGATCTGATCGTCTATACCTCGGCGGACAGTGTGTTTCAGATCGCGGCCCATGAGGATGTGGTTCCTGTGGAGCAGCTCTATCGGTATTGTGAGACTGCCCGGAAGATCCTTCGGGGAAAGCACAGTGTGGGAAGAGTTATTGCCCGTCCCTTTGCGGGAGAGGTGGGAAATTTCGTCCGAACGCCGCGGCGCCATGACTTTTCCATGGAACCCCCTTCCGTCACTATGCTGGATCAGCTGAAGGAAGCGGGAAAAGATGTGATCGCAGTGGGGAAGATCAGGGATATCTTTGCGGGAAAGGGGATCACGGAAGCCGTCTCTACCAGTGGAAACGAGGAGGGAATCCTGCGGACGCTGGAGTATCTGGATCAGGATTTTGAGGGACTCTGTTTTGTGAACTTGGTGGATTTTGATATGCTGTACGGGCACCGGAGAGATGTGGACGGTTATGCCGGGGCGCTGAGTTATTTTGACGGGAAGCTTGCGGAGATTATGGGAAAGCTGCGGGAGGATGACATCCTTATGATCACGGCGGATCATGGCTGCGATCCGGCTTATACAGCCACCACGGATCACACCAGAGAGTATACGCCCTTTCTCATGTATGCGCCCTCCCACCGGTATTTTGTGCCGAAAAATCTCGGAACACTTTGTTCCTTTGCAGTGATCGGGGCTACTGTGTTACAATACTTTGGTATCGCACCGAAGTTTGAGACTCCCGGAATATTTATATAAGTTATGGAGGATTGTACTACATGGGTAACTATACAGAAGAAATTAACCGCCGCCGCACCTTTGCCATCATTTCTCATCCGGACGCGGGCAAGACCACACTGACCGAGAAGTTCCTGCTGTACGGAGGAGCCATCAATCTGGCGGGAAGTGTCAAGGGGAAGGCGACGGCAAGGCATGCGGTGTCCGACTGGATGGAGATAGAGAAGGAGAGAGGTATTTCCGTCACCTCCTCCGTGCTGCAGTTCGAGTATGACGGCTACTGCATTAATATTCTGGACACGCCGGGACATCAGGACTTCTCGGAGGATACTTACCGGACTCTGATGGCGGCTGACTCCGCAGTCATGGTCATCGACGCGTCCAAGGGCGTGGAGGCCCAGACCAGGAAGCTGTTCAAGGTCTGCGGCATGAGGGGGATTCCCATCTTTACCTTTATCAACAAGCTGGACCGTGACGCCAACGATACCTTTGACCTGCTGGATGAGATCGAGAAGGAGCTCGGCATTGCCACCTGCCCCGTGAACTGGCCCATCGGTTCCGGTAAGAGCTTTAAGGGAGTCTACGACAGGGAGAAAAAGTGCGTCATCTCTTATTCTGACACGGAGAAGGGAACCAGGGAAGGCACTGCCACAGAGATTCCCATTCAGGATGAGGCTCATCTGAGAGAGCTGATCGGTGATGAGGCGGCGGACAAGCTGCTGGAAGAGGTGGAACTGCTGGACGGCGCCAGCGCCGAATTTGATCTGGAGCAGGTGCGGGCGGGAAAGCTGACGCCGGTCTGTTTCGGTTCCGCACTGACCAATTTCGGCGTGGAAATCTTCTTGAAGCATTTCCTGAACATGGCCACCACGCCCTTGCCCAGAAAGGCAGATATCGGATTGATCGAGCCTGCGGAGAATGAGTTCAGCGCTTTTGTTTTTAAGATTCAGGCCAATATGAACAAGGCCCACAGGGACAGGATCGCCTTTATGCGGATCTGTTCCGGAAAGTTCGACGCCCAGATGGAGGTGCGGCATGTACAGGGCAACAGAGTGCTGCGGCTCTCCCAGCCCCAGCAGATTATGGCGGATGAGAGAAAGATATTGAGCGAGGCATACGCGGGAGACATCATCGGCGTATTTGATCCCGGCATCTTTTCTATCGGGGATACGATCTGCATGCCGAAGGAAAAGTTTCAGTATGAGGGTATTCCCACCTTTGCCCCGGAGCACTTTGCCAGAGTGCGCCAGCTGGATACCATGAAGAGAAAGCAGTTCGTGAAGGGGATCCAACAGATCGCCCAGGAGGGCGCCATCCAGATCTTCCAGGAGTTCAATACGGGCCTGGAGGAGATCATTGTGGGCGTGGTGGGCGTGCTGCAGTTCGATGTGCTGAAATACCGCCTGGAAAATGAATACAATGTGGAGATTCGTCTGGAGAATCTGCCCTATGAGCATATCCGTTGGATCGGGAATAAGGATGAGGT